>NZ_PEAZ01000042.1:0-57464 GCF_002734245.1 Sphingobacterium sp. 1.A.4 | reverse complement strand
CGATGCAAAACGGTTACATTGAACGTTTCAACCGCACATTTCGGGAAAGTATCCTGGATGCCTACCTCTTTGAAGATACACAGCAAGTACAGATACTTGCAGAAGAATGGATTCAGGATTACAACTACAAAAGACCACATGAGTCATTGGGAGGAAAGACACCAATGGAATACGATGCCCTGCCGGCGGCATGTTATCAATAGGTCAACTTTAAAAAAGATTGACCTATTGATAACAACTATTTTTAAATTTGAAAACTCGCCTGGATGCCAGTCCGAAAATAGGGAGGGTTACAAAGGTTGTAATTAATAAATTAAAGATAGTTGTAATTTCATCATTATTCATTTTTGGATCATGTGCTTCAAAACAGCAGCATGAACTTAATAAAATGAAGAAGGAATCATCTTATTTCCCAACTCCAAAGAATAAAAACCAAGAAGAATTATATAAGAATAATTGCTCAGCTTACACATTTAATTATACGAATAAATTTCCTGAAGAAAAAGATAGTGTAACAGTTTACGGAAAAGTAACAGTATGTTCAACAGGAAAGATACCTGAGTACAGTACGCTATATATCTACAATCAAGATAAAATCTTGGTAAAAAAAATGACAGTTGATAAATCCGGAAAATATCAAATTAAATTGAAGAAAGGATTATATGGTTCAATAGAAGTAGAATCAGAAGGAGCCAACATTTTTGTGCCCGAATCCTATTTGGGATTAAATGGTAGCTCATTGAATATTGATTTAAAATTATTGAGAGTTTATGTGTTATATTAATTAAATTATAAGAATATAGGATAGAATAAATCAGTATCCAACTTTAACATGTAAACATATTTTTCTCTTTCAAACAGTTAATTAACATTAAACAATTCCCTAATTTTCTGATAACAAACCTTACATAAATTTACCCTCCGAAAAACAAAAAGAAAGGATGAAGAGGAAAATCAACCTGCCCAACACATCTAACTAACGGCTAATAAAAATCTACCTTAAAATTCAATCCTTTGAATTCAAGCAATCGGATTGATTAAAAAAAATTCTACATGCTAACATTCTTAAATAAAGACTATGCGAGTTTTTACTTCGTATTTGGTCTCTGTTTTATCCTGCAGTTATGCTGCATTAAGGATTCTAGTGGTGCTAATCTCCACATAATCACTTCAGAATTCCATTCAAAAAATCTAAAAATAACCAATACTAGTGTTCAACAGACCAGTACCATAACTGGAATAGTGACAAATACCGCAGGAAAACCAATTCCTGGAGCCACAATAAGTATCCCGAAATTGGGCTTATCTACTTCTACCGATAAGGATGGAAAATATAGCCTGGATCTTCCAACTGGTGAACATCTGTAAAAGTGAGTTTTATTTCCTTTACGACACAAGAAAGGAAAATATCGGTAGCAGCTGGCTCAAAACAGGAATTCAATTTTTCCCTGATCGAGAACATTACCATCAGTTTTATCCTATTGCACAGGAACAGATTATCAAGAACCCAAATCTGGAACAGAATGAAGGTTATTAACCTTATTTTATAAAAACAACAGGAGCATTTCATAAACATGAAAGCTCCTGTTTGCTTTAGCTATTCTTGAATATCTTTTAAATTTATCCAGGTAATCCATACTTTTTGAAACCGGTAATATTCGTCTGGTCTGGCCATTGGAAGAATTAATTTATGGAATTATGCCATATATTTTATCATAGAGTAAAGATCATTCCATATGAAACACATTACCATTATTTGCCTAATATTCGCTATGAGCCTATTTTTTAGGACATATGCAACAGAACAAGAACCAGATCGTTTGATTATTAAGGGTGATACCATGCTGCTGCATGCTTTACCTTTAGAGCATTGGAAAAAACAAAACAAGTGGAATAAACCGCTATTTCCCGATTCATTAAGCGGTGTTTCTTCTGGATGTTGGCGAGGCTATATCGCTTATTGGGAAATAATAGATAACCGATTGTACCTAACAAATATCTTCAATGGAGAGAGAACGGCTAAAGTAAATCTAAAGTCTTTATTTGCTGAAAAAGTTAAAGATGGGCGAGTGTACGCAGAATGGTTTTCGGATACAGTGACTGCATACCAAGGGAAACTTCTATATTATATGCATATGGGCTTTTCCTCCATTTTCGAACATGAATTCGAATACAGCTTTGAAAAAGGCTTATTAAAAAATGCTTCTTACTTTGATAATTCCTTGTCGAAAAATACACCTTTTTATGGACAAATTCGGAACCCTAATTCAACCATCGACTCCCTTATTAACTGGCAGGCCCTCCCTCCAATCACAGAAACAATTAAAGTGCAACTTTCAGTTGAGGCCAATGAATTGGGACACGTGGATTCTATATTATCAATTCGCGGAAACAACGAGATTTTTATTCAAGAAGCGATACGGGTTGCTCGGTTATTTAAAAAAATGCCCGTAATATATAAAAGAGGCAAACACATGAAATTTTCATTTTTTTTACCTTTTACTTTTTCCGAGAAAAAACAAAAAGAGAATATGTAATGTAATCCGATTTTTTACCATGAAACACTTTGGTATCTAAAATTCAAATCAAGAGATTAAAAAACTTTGAAAATCTTCAGATTCTAAAAGTTGAAATAAAGTGGAAATATTAACATATTTCTTCTTAAAGGTTTTGGAATGGAGCATTCCTAATAGATCTTGGAAAACCGAATTTATTTTAAAGTTTTCAGGAAAAAGCCTTTTCGGTTGAATACAAGGCTCTTATGTGGGTTATCAAAGATAGTCAAGTAACGATTTGGTAACGGTGCTTATTGCTTTGCTTTTCAACACGTTTCCGTTAGCTCACAGCAAATATACAAAATTTATTATTCTCAAAACCATACAAAGGATTTTAATATCCGATTATTACACTTGGTAAAACAGGACAAGAAAAAAGGGCTTTTATTAAACCCTTTTTACGCTGTACAGATATAGCAAACCCTACCTACCGTCCTGCTCGTCCATTTTTTTGATAAGGCTTTCTTTAAGGCTGTCAAGGAATTTAGTTCTGTTCATTTTTCGGGATTTGAGTTCTAAAAACGTGTGATAGAAATCTCCCAAATCAACATTAAAAGTGCTTTCAAAGACTTTGACGATAGGTTTAATATCTGCATTGGCGTTATTGAATATGCCTTGTGAATGTAGTGCATAAATCAATTCGGTTAAAGCGGTCTTGCTACCTGTCCAATGCAGGGTTGTCGGTTTGTCGCTTGTGGCTGTTTTTGATAGTTGGTCTTCGAGGTAGTCCTGTATCAAATCATTGGCAATAATCTTTGCTACTTTGTAATCGTGGGAAGTGGAAAAACTGTGGTCGGTTTCAAAATAGAATGTGTCCAAACTCAATTGAACATTGTGCTTGCCACGAACAAAATAGGTGTGGTCAAGATAAGTGCTGTCGGTTCTGTAATAGCTGTAAAACGCCATATTGTTATCAAAAAACCTTTTGAGCTTTGATAATTCTTTATTGAAATATTCTTCCAAAACTTCTTTTCCGCCATAAGGTCTTTTGGCTTCAATCTTATACACAGCATTGTAATAAATGAGCTTTGCAACGATGGTAGGTTTCTGATGTTTGAAAAAACGGATTTCTTCGTCTTCATCGCTGAACCCTGTTTTTAGCACATATTCCTTTAATTCGGATAGGCATTCTACAATAAGAAGTATAACAGCTTCTATCCGTTGTATGGAGCAATCAGCTTCAACCTCCAATTCGTTGACTGTTGTTTTTAACCTATGTAATGTTTCGTTGTAAAATTTATTCATTCGATTATTTTGAAATGTTTAAGCGCACTATGAGTAGTGAATTACCAACAGCGCTGTTCCCTCATCAAAAACATCTGTCATTTCAACGATGATGATGATGTTGGTGTTGATGGTGCTGAAAATTACCTATATAATGATGATAAATATGACGGACAACAGCAAAAATTAGGAATATCAATATGGCAGAGAGGAAAATCAGCATTGTCCAATTAAGTATTCGGTGATGCAATCTTTCTACCCTTTTTACAGGCTTTCTTGATTGAGAAATATGCCGATTGGGGATATATTTCTTTTTGCGTATTTTCTTTTTCCTTTTCAAAACTCATAAATTGAAGGGGTTTAAAATTTCATTCGCTGTATTCTTACCGCATTTAAAATTGCCAATAACGCTACGCCAACATCCGCAAAAACAGCTTCCCACATTGTCGCCAATCCACCTGCTCCAAGTACGAGTACAATAGCTTTGACACCGAAAGCCAAACCGATATTTTGCCAAACGATTTTCTTTGTCTGTTTACCGATGTTGATTGCCATAGGTATTTTACTTGGCTTATCGTCCTGTATGACCACATCTGCGGTTTCGATAGTGGCATCACTCCCTAATCCACCCATTGCGATACCTACGTCGCTCAATGCCACAACAGGAGCATCGTTTACACCATCGCCCACAAAAGCAACGCTTTCGCCTTTGGCTTTGATGTCTTTAACTCTGTTTACTTTGTCTTCGGGCAATAAATCTCCAAAGGCATTGTCTATCCCCAACTGCTCCGCTACATATTTCACAACGGTACTTTTATCTCCGCTAAGCATCGTTGCTTTAACATTGAGCTTATGCAATAGGGTTATGGTTTCTTGTGCATCTTCTTTGATACTGTCGGCAATCGTGATGTAACCAACAAATTTGCTGTCGTATGCAACGGCAATAGTTGTATAAACGATGCTGTTCGGGTCTAAGTCGTATGATATGCCGAACTTACCCATCAGTTTGAAATTCCCGACCAATAAATCCTTACCGTTTACCGTTGATTTCAAACCGTGTCCGGCGATTTCCTCCGTATTTTCCAATCGAATTTCATTATTCGGTCTCCCCACGTATTCGTGAATAGCGGTTGCTACGGGGTGTGTGCTATGGCTTTCCAAAATGTTGACTAATTCCAGAATTTCAGCTTTATCAAATTCGGGATTGAAGTTGATATCCTGAACCTTAAAAACGCCCTCTGTCATTGTACCTGTCTTATCCATCACTACGTTTTGAATATCGGAAAGAGCATCTAAAAAGTTACTTCCTTTGAACAGTATTCCATTTTTGCTCGCAGCACCAATACCACCGAAATAACCTAAGGGAATGGAAATAACCAGCGCACAAGGGCAGGAAATAACCAGGAATACCAAAGCCCTGTACAGCCAATCTCTAAACTCATAATTTTCCACAAAGAAATAAGGCAGTAGGCAAATGGCTATGGCTAACAGCACTACAATAGGCGTATAGATTTTTGCAAATTTCCGGATAAATAATTCCGTTGGTGCTTTTTGTGCAGTGGCGTTTTGCACCAATTCTAAAATCTTGCTCAACTTACTGTCGGTGTATGCGGTCGTAACTTTTACCTGCGATACGGTGTTGAGATTTATCATCCCTGCCAAAACGGTTTCGCCTTTGTTTTTTGTATCTGGTTTGCTTTCGCCTGTTAAAGCCGATGTATTGAAAGATGCCGTTTCGGACAACAGTTCTCCGTCTAAGCCTAATTTTTCTCCCGGTTTAAGCTGTATAATTTCGCCAACGGCAACAGTTTCTGCCTTTACGGTTTGCGGTTCATTGTTTTTTAAAACGGTTACTTCATCGGGTCTTTGGTCAAGCAAAGATTTGATGTTTGATTTTGCCCTCGAAACAGCCATTGTCTGAAAAACTTCGCCAACGGCATAGAACAACATTACCGCAACGCCCTCGGGATATTCGCCAATGGCAAATGCCCCGATAGTTGCAATGCCCATCAAAAAGAACTCCGAGAAAATCTCGCCTTTGCGAATACTCTCAACGGCTTCTTTGAGTACGGGCAGTCCAACAGGAGCATAAGCCACCACGTACCAAATAATCCGTACCCAATCGGTAAACCACGTCTGCGGAAACCAATTATCCATTGCAATACCTGCAAGCAACAGCGCAAGGGAAATAATGGCGGGAAGAAACATCTTGAAAACATTGTCAGTATCTCCTGAATGCGAATGGTCGTGTCCGTCATCATCACTGTGGTCGTGATTATGCCCGTCATTTTTGTGATGCCCTTTTACCAATTCCTTAGCACCTGCTTTGGTGTAGATTTTTTCTTCCTGTGTGCAACAAGTCATTTTGCCTTGTGCATCGTAAGTATGCTTGTGATTTTTGTCTGTATTTATCATAGCCTTTAATTTTTTAGGTTCGTTACACTTTTTTATTTCTTATTCTTTCTACATTATTATTCATTATATGCCTCACGATATGCTGAAAAATAAACTTCTTGAAAGCGTTCAGTTCTTGTTGATGTTTTGCATAAAACGCATCGGGTGTATCAAAAACGCCAAAGTCCCGATTGATGCCTTTATCCTGAATAAATGTATTATTGAGGTTCCATTCAATCGGCGGGTTCTCAAAATTATCGGTATAAACCCCGAAACCGCAAAAAGTGGTCTTGCAATCACTGTTCTGTTCCTGTAATTTAGTGAGGTACGGTTTATCCAAAATCACGCCCTCCAAAAAATACCATTGCTCGTTTACCCAAACTTCAACCCAGCTATGCAAGATATTCTTAGGCGATAGTCTGTACCAAATACCTGTAATAGCTCCTTTCTGCAATGCCTTGTCAATGGTAAAGCCGTGAATACGGTTAGGTACATCTGTTGCTCTTAACAAAGCCATTAATAAAGTGGCTTTTGTGTTGCATTGTCCGTACCCGTCATTCAGCACCTGCGATGCGGAAATATAATCAGAAACATTATAGCCAAACTTTATTTCGTCCCGTACAAAATTGTAAATGGCTTGAACTTTGGCAACGGTGTCCAAGTTTTCCCACCCTCTCTGCTCCAATAGCTTTTGTATGGAAGCATTGGAGTAGTCAAGGATTTTTGTTTCTTTAAGATAGGTGTCCATAACACATTTATATTTATAACAAAGTTACACAGGGAGAGCCTGCAATGCTATTGCAAACTCTCCTTTAAACAGTTTTCACAAATTCCCTTACCAAATAATTTTAGTTCGTCGATACGGTAATTCTGACTTCCATTCTGCGGTATTATAAAATCCTCCTTACAGGTTGTCTGCTTACAAATCTTACAATAGAAATGTAAGTGCCAATCCTTGTGTGTATTTTCATCACACCCATCGTGGCACAGAATATACTTGACCGTAGTGTTCTCCTGAATACTGTGTACAATGCCTTTTTCTTCAAAAGTTTTCAAAGTCCTGTAAATCGTAACCCTGTCTGCTTTATAAAAATGGCTCTCGATTTCAGATAGGGACATTGCTGTTTGCTGTTGCTCCAAGAAATCATAAACCAATATCCGCATACTGGTCGGATTGGTGTTCTTTGACAACAGCTTCTGTTCAATGTTTTTTTTCATTATCCAATGTTTTTTAGTGAGCGTGGGCGTGTTCTCCCGAATCATCCATTTTTGCATTCACAAAAAATGCACTTTTTACCACGATATGCGTTCCGTGAGGAATTTCACTTACAGGTGTAATTGCCGTATAACCTAATAGAGAAGCACCTTTAATGACTTCCATTCTTAGAAATCGAGTTCCCTTTTCAGAACCGTGGTCGTGAGCCTCCTCTTCATCGTGGTCGTGAGCTTCTCCCTCTTTATGCTCGTGGGGTTCTTCTTCCTGCTCCTTGACCAAAAAGATGTAATACTTTCCGTCTGCATTGACAATAGCATCGTTGGGTACAGCCGTACTTAATACATCATCTAAACTTACCATTCCGGTTATACTCATTCCGTCAATCAACCCTGCTTTATCTCCTGTAATCTTGCTGTGAACAGCAATAGTTTTACTCTCTCCGCTAAAGGATGAGCCGATACTATAAACTTCGGCAGAATAAGTCTTATTGGGATTGTTGGTTACGACAAAATCTATTTTCTGACCTATTTTGATTAAAGGAATATCCTTTTCATACACCTGTAAGTCCAAGTGCAGGGCTGTGTTTTCTATGATTTCAGCAATAGGCGATGACACATCTACATAGCTTCCGATTTTGGCAAAAACATTGCTGATAGTACCGCTTATCGGACTTGTAACGACCAATGAGGATTTAAGGCTCGAATTTGACAAGGAAGCCGGATTAATCCCCATCATTTGAATTTGCTGGTTCAAAGAAGACTTCCGTGTTCTCAACGTGTTCAGTTCAGTAGTGGCACTTTGCAGGTTTTTCTTTGCTCCGACATTTCCGTCGTTCAGCTCTCTTTGTCTTACAAGTTCCTGTTCGGCAAACTCTATCCGGCTATTGATGCTTAGGTATTCTTCCTGCAATTGTATGAATTGCGGATTGGAAATAGTAGCGATAACCTGACCTTTCCTTACGAAATCGCCTATCTCCACATTAAGGGATTTGATAACACCACCAAACAACGAGGTTGCATTCGCCTTGTTGCTGTTGGGAACTCTTAATGCTCCATTGGCTTTCAATGTTGCGGATAATTGCTTCTGTTCAATTGAACCGATTTCAATACCCACCGCTTTCATCTGCTCATCGGTCAGCACTGCAACATTTTCTTCTTCTTCTTCGTGTTCGTCCGTTGTTGTTTCTGCTTCCGTTCCGTGATTATGCCCATCGCCCTCTTTATGATTATTTGTACAGGCGTTGAAAGCAAAGAATGCTACGAGGACAAGAACGCTAAAAACTATATTATTTATGATACGTTTCATATATTGTATTATTTACTGATTAATGAATGGATAAGCGTTACAGCCTCATTGATTTGCTGAATGCTATTTAAATAATTAAGCTGAATGTCTGCTGTTGTCTGCAAGGCAAATAGGTACTCCACATAAGAAATATCTCCGGTACTGTACCCCAGCTTTGCAGCATTGATAATCTCATCAGCATTGGGAAGTGCCTGCTCCTTGAAATAGGTAAACTGCGCTACATATTGTTCGTATTGTTTCAAGGCGTTTGCCAATTCCGTTTTAAGCTGTTGTTCCTGCCATTGCGCATTTAATTCCAATGATTGTTTCTTGTAATCAAGCGAGCGAATTTTTGCTTTGGTGGTTGTAAAAATGGGGATTGTAATACCTACATCAACAAAACTAAACCGCTGTCCTCTGCCATAAAATTGCTCTACACCATTTTTACTGTGCATTCCTATCAGCGATATGTTATTATAGCCGAACGTAAAATCAGGCAGGCTGTTTGCCCGTTCCAATTTCTTGTTCTGTTCGGCAATTTTCGCCTCTTGGTACAATAGCTGGATGCTCGGATGATTTGCAACAGCCGAACTGTCAATGAAAGAACTTAACAGCAATGGTGTATAATCCGGTTGAGGTTCTATTAAGAAATCTTCCTGTGTCTGCATCAGATTTTTAAGGCTTTGATAGGCGTTCTGCCTTAAAACCTCGTTCTGTTGATACAAAAGACTTATTTCCCCTTTCTTGGTAGTTGCAGTATTAACGTCTAATTTACCTATATCTCCCGTTTTATACCGGAGTTCCGCAACACGGATAAAGTCTACATAAATACTATCAAGATACTTTAAAACCGAAGCATTATGCTCCAAATATTCCAACTGATAATAATAGGTTCTTACCTGTTTTTTCAGTTCGTTTTCTGTCAGAGCCTTCGCCCACTGCTGACCTTTTACCTGCTCTTTGACAAGATTTTTCTTTGCCCCAAAGAGTGTCGGAAAGGGAATGGTCTGTGAAATTTGGAAACCGTCATTATATTCAAATCCCTCATTATTCCCGTATTGGAAGTTTACATCGGTCTTCGGTAGTTCATACGCCGTCTTGCTAAGGCTTTGGGCAGATTGAATATCCATATTTTTGGAACGTAGCTGAGGGTTGGTCTCCACAGCTACTTCAATAGCTCTATCTACACTCATCGGAGTTTGTGCCTTACCGTTTTGAGAAAAACCCAAGAACACAAACAGCAACAGCACGGGTGCTATGGCTTTCGTTTTACTATTTTTCGGAGGTTTTTGGTTTCTCATAAATACGAGGTACAGCAATGGCAGGACGAACAATGTCAGGGCAGTTGCCGAAATCAGTCCACCGATAACCACGGTTGCCAACGGTTTTTGTACTTCTGCACCTGCACTTGTACTCAACGCCATTGGTAAAAAACCTAAACTTGCCACAGATGCCGTCATCAATACAGGTCTAAGCCTTGTTTTAGCTCCCTCGATAATTCTCGGAATAATCTCGTTCCAACCCTCTTTTTCCAGTCTATTGAACGTGGCAATCAGTACAATCCCATTCAGAACAGCAACACCAAACAGGGCGATAAATCCGACACCTGCTGATATGCTGAATGGCATATCCCGCAATAACAGGGCAAATACGCCTCCAATGGCACTCATCGGGATAGCTGTATATACCAAAACGGCTTCCTTAAACGAATGGAATGTGAAATACAACAGGATAAAAATCAAAAGCAATGCGATAGGTACAGCAATCAGCAATCTGTCGGTAGCTTTTTGGAGGTTCTCAAACTGACCACCATAAGTAAAATAATAACCTGTCGGTAGCTTAATCTGTTCAGCCAATTTATCCTGAATTTCATTGACAACGCTGGCTACATCCCGCCCCTGTACGTTGAAGCCGACATATATCCTGCGTTTACCGCCTTCACGGCTGATTTGTGCGGGCCCTAATTTGTAATCAATGTTTGCAACCTGTGAAAGCGGTATTTGGTCGCCGTTTGGTAGTGGGATAAACAGATTGCTCACATCCTCAATGGAACTGCGGTGGGCTTCATCAAGCCGTACCACCAAATCAAATCTTCGTTCGTTTTCATAAATCACACCTGCTGATTTACCTGCGAACGCAGAGCTGACAATATCGTTTATTTCCTGTACATTCAAGCCGTAATTGGCTATTCGGGTACGGTCATATTCGATATTGATTTGGGGAAGACCTGCTACCCGTTCTACCTGCGGAGCAGTCGCACCTTCTACTGTTTGAATAATAGCATTCGCTTTATTGGCATAAACCAACAAACTGTCGAGGTCTTCTCCGAATATCTTAACGGCTACATCCTGCCTGATACCTGTCATCAGTTCATTAAACCGCATCTGTATCGGCTGATTGGCTTCAAAGAATACACCGGGAATAACTTCAAGTTTCTCCATCATTTCATTGGAAAGCTCGTCATAGGATTTTTTTGTTTTCCATTCGTCCTGCGGTTTTAGGATAATCATCAGGTCAGTGGCTTCGGGAGGCATCGGGTCTGTCGGTACTTCGGCAGCACCAGTCTTGCCTACGACCATTCTCACTTCGTCAAATTCCTTGATTATCCTTGATGCCTGCATAGAGGTTTCCAGACTTTGGCTTAACGATGTTCCTTGTGGCAGGATACAGTGGAAAGCAAAATCGCCCTCGCCCAATTTTGGCAGGAACTCTCCGCCCATCCGTGAAAAAAAGAATATACTTATGGTAAACAGCCCAACGGCAACCGCAATAACCACATATTTCATCCGAATGGCTTTTTCTAACAATGGTTTATAAACCCCTTGAAGATAGTCCATCATTTTGTCTGAAAAATTCTTTTTGGTAATCGGCTTTTTAGACAAACACAAAGCACTCATCATCGGGATATAGGTAAAGGACAAAATCAATGCTCCCAAAATGGCAAAACTTACAGTCTGTGCCATTGGCGTAAACATTTTACCCTCTATACCCACCAAAGTAAGGATAGGGATATAGACAATGAGGATGATAACTTCGCCAAATGCGGCACTCGTACGAATTTTCCGTGCAGATTCATATACCTCTTCATCCATTTCTGCCTGCGTAAGTCTTTGTGTGGATTTCCGCAAGCCCAAATGATGCATTGTCGCTTCAACAACAATCAGGGAACCATCTATTACCAATCCGAAATCAATAGCCCCCATACTCATCAGGTTGGCACTTACACCAAACAGCCGCATCATTCCCAACGCAAAAAGCATAGATAGCGGTATGGCTGAGGCTACAATCAGTCCTGCTCTGAAATTCCCCAGGAATAGAATTAATACAAAAATAACAATCAGTGCGCCCTCAATGAGGTTCTTTTGAACCGTACTTATCGCTCTATCAACCAAATCCATTCTGTCTAAAAATGGTTCTATGACCACGTCTTCGGGTAGAGATTGTTGGATAACCGGTATTTTTTCTTTGATACTTTTTACAACTTCAGAGGTGTTTTCTCCCTTCAACATCATTACAATCCCACCCACAGCATCTACTTCGCCATTATAGGTCAATGCTCCGTACCGGGTTGCGTGACCAAATTGTACTTCTGCCACATCTTTGATAAATACCGGAACGCTACCTGTATTTTTAACGACGATATTTCCTACATCTTCCAATGAAGTAACCAGACCAATCCCGCGAATAAAGTAAGCATTGGGCTTCTTATCGATATATGCACCTCCGGTATTTTGGTTGTTGTTTTCGAGGGCGGTAAAAATATCGGAAATACTAACGTCCATTGCCTTGATGCGGTTTGGGTCGATAGAAACTTCGTACTGTTTAAGCAAACCACCGAAACTATTGACTTCTGCAATTCCCGGAGTACCGTAAAGTTGTCTGGCAACAATCCAGTCCTGCATTGTCCGCAAATCCATTGCGGAATATTTGTCTTCACTGCCTTCTTTGGGATGAAGAATATATTGGTACACTTCGCCAAGACCTGTACTGACAGGAGCAAGTTCAGGTGTTCCAATCCCGTCAGGTATCTGGTCTTGTGCTTCTTTCAGCTGTTGGCTTACTAACTGTCGTGCAAAATAAATATCGACATTATCTTGAAAGACAGCGGTTACAACAGATAATCCAAATCTTGAAACACTTCTTATCTCTTCTACTTTTGGAAGATTAACGATACTTTGCTCTACGGGAAATGTTACTAATTGTTCTACTTCTTGTCCTGCCAATGTAGGCGACAGGGTAATAATCTGAACCTGATTGTTTGTAATGTCAGGTTGGGCATCAATGGGGATTTGCTTGGCACTCCATACCCCCCAAATGATGAGAAACAAGGTCATCAATCCTATAATGAACTTATTCTTTATAGAGAATTTTATAATACTATTTAACACTTCTATTGTGATTAATGATGAATAATTAATGATAAATTGCAATGATTATGAATACGAGAAATACGAAGTATGACCCAAAACATTCAGCTTGTTGCTGTACGCAAAAAGCTATAATCATTAAAACATTAAAAATTATGCATTAATCTTTGGCGGTTGCCAAATTCCCCCCAGATAGTGGGATATAAAGGTACATTTATAATAAACTTTAGGCTTAGAAAGGTCAAAAGTCTTCGCCTTAACTAAGCTGTATACATTCCATTGAAGCACTATACCTGAAACTATTCCACAACAACCGCATAAACAAAATGGACTGCACATATCAGTTGTTTCCTGATGGTCGTGGCTTCCTTGATGGGTTAATTCTTCCGAATGGTTATGGTTTTGAAAGTTGTCCTTTTCATACATATCGGTACACGGCATTAAAAATACCGTCATCATATAAATTGCCAATATGGAGTAAAAGACTTTCATATTCTTTTGCAAAGTTAGTAAAAAAGTAATGCAATGGCATTGCATTGTTTATTGCAATCGTCTCTTTTTCTTCTTCATCCGTTTAGCAAATGTTTCTTCTTTATAATCCACGCCTTGTGCATCAGGTAAAAGGCTGAATAATCCTATATCGAAATTCTGAGAATGTTCCTGTGGGATAAACTCAAAAAGGTCTTTCGTTGGTTGGTTGTCTATTGTATTCGTTTTGGAAAGAGGGTTATCCTGTGTTTTCAGTTCGGGTTTGTTGCCGTTGTTCCACCAATCGTTAAAAACATTTGCAGACAGGTTTCTGTCTAACTGTGAACCATTCCATACACTACGGCTCTCGTGGTCAATGAAAGTTACTCCGTAAATCCGTCCGTTGTCGTTTCTGCGAACAATCGTATTAATACCGTGTTCGGTCAATTGTTTTCTAAATTCTATTTCGTTGCTTGTCGTGTGCATAGCCAATTCAACAGTATTCTTTAAAACTGACCTTACAGGATTGGTTTTCATTTTCTCTTTTGACTGTTCAAAATGCTTTTGTAGTTGTGCAACTCCTGCGTCTTTTCCGAAAAGCGATGCCTTAAACGGATTGCTTGCCTTGTTTCCGTTTTCGTCCACTGCCACATAGACCAATCCGTTTACCGGCTGACCGTTCCGCTCGCCTTTGACTTCTTCCGCTGTGATGTTGAACAGCGACAATAAAGCATTATAGCTTCCCATAGTCGGAAAGCTGTAATATTTCGGCAAATGCCGTACTACCGAAGCAATCTGACTTTTGATGTCGCCTTTGTGGTAATCCACAGGTTTGAAAACTTTGTTGGCTTGTTTCTGCTCCTGCTCGGTTGCTTTGTGCAGGTTGTATTTCGTTTCAAAATCCCGACAGATTGCCATTGAACGTGGGTGGTCGTAATCATCGGGGATTTTCTTACCGTCAATGCCTACACAGGTCGAAACGATATGGATATGCATTCGGTCAATGTCCGTATGTTTGAAAACAATATAAGGCTGATTTCCGTAGCCCATACGTTCCATATATTCCTGTGCCATTTCCGTAAACTGCTCATCGCTTACCTCGTCTTTCGGGTCTGGGTTCAATGAAATATGCCGTACCGTTTTTTCTGTTTTGATGTTTGCAGACAAATACGGCTCAAAACATTTATTGAAATACGCTACGGAATACCTGCCGTCCATTGTGTCGGGTATTTTGTTCAGCAACAAAACCGCTCCGTTTTCCCTGTCCACTTTCTGCTGATTGTACAAAATCGCTCCGTACATATTGCTTCCCTTTCCGATTTTTGCAATCATAATTTTACTCTTTATGTAGATATTGCTTTTCAAATCTGTCGGTAAGAATTAAAACCTTTAGCAACAGTTCTTTCATTTTTGCGGTCTGTTTTTCCAATTTATAGAGATATGCAGATGCTTTTTTCTCCGAAAAATTGGCGTTCAATAGCCTTACAATCTGATTGTAATTGGTTGCTATTCCTCGAAACTGACTGAAAAATTTGGTCAGTCCTGCGTGGTATTCTACCGCATTCATATCAATTTTTACGGTCTTTACGGTCTTTTGAAAGATGCAAGCCGTAATGAAATGTGCCTTTACACTTATCCCCGATTGGTCAAAGAGGGCAAGGAACTTGGCGTTTTCCTCTGCATTCAGGTTAATAGAATACCGATGTACGGCAGGGTCATTCTTCGGTTTTCTCCCTGTTTTCCTAATTTGTTTACTGTTCTTTTCTTCCATAATAAATCCATTTCTAATGTTAAACAAAACTGCGACTTCGGAGCGGTTTTCAGCTCCCTGCAAGGGCAAGTGCTTTTGAGTGCCGAAATTCATTTCGAGTACCTCAAAAGATAACTTGCTCTGAACAAGGGTTCAGAAAATCCGTTTTGCAAACGGATTGGAGTTAGCAGGAAAAACCCATCGCTACCGATTACAAATTTCGGCAAGACTATTTGAATAACAGCTATTTACCATAACGACAATGAACGCCAAATGCTACCTTTGAGTGCCATATCAACATAGACTGGGACTGCTTTTGCTTTCTTTGTATATGGTTAGCTGGCTGATTGTTTATATCCTTAACTATGTAACCAATCAGCATAAATCCTGACAGCAAATCTGCGTGATTGAATGCAGACGAATTACAGATTTTTGAGTTAATGAACTAACCAATTAGGGGTATGCAGGTGCTTAGGTAGATAGGTAGATAGATGCAACAGTATGTACAGCTGATTGCTTAGTTAACCAAACAGCTAATTGGATATAATATTAAAAACAAGAGATATGGTACACGAAGAAAACAAAAATCAGCAACCCGAAAAAGAGGATTTTTCTATTGAAAATTTCCTAACTGATGAAAAGAAGCAACCATTCACGGAACAACAGGTAGTAACACATCGGGAAGACTTTGCCAAACCCGAAGTAGATGAGGAAGCTATTATGCGTGTAATGGCAGGCGAAGAACCTTCGGAAACTGAAACGCAACATACAAAAATACCTGCGAGTAATACAAAAAAGATGATTTATAAGCCAAAGAAGCTGACCAAAGAGGATTACTACGGACAGTTCTTTAAAATTCCGAACAGTACAGCAAGCAGGGGGAAATCGGTCTATGTACGGCAGGAACACCACGAAACATTTAACAGGCTCACCAATATTATGGGCATCGACAAACTGACGATTTATGCGTATCTGGACAATATTATCGAATACCACTTTCAGGAGTTTGGTGAATTGATTAGGGAAATCTACAACGAGAAACACAAACCGTTATTCTAATAAATATACGTGGTGGGTGGTACGTTCTCTCTCCTAAAATTATTTTCCAAAACAAAAAAATAGAAAAAAAAGAAAGCCATTCAAACAAGGCGGACAGGCGTTAAAACCAAAAGGAAACGGAATAAGTCCCGAAGGGTGGCAGGGCAACAAAAAAACTCGGCGAAGCCACCTTATCTGCCCTGCCATTATGCCGTAGTCTTTTGGTTGGGCGGTGCGGTGGGTGTCCGCCTTATCTTTGCTACCTTTTGTTCTTTTTTTAATCCCATTCTAATATAATGAAAGGGTACAAAAAACACGTGTGGGCTAACGATGGGGTGTTTTTGGTATGCTTTCCCTTATCCGTACAAAACTTTTTAAATGTGAAGGGGCTTTGCGAGGAAAATTTAAAGTGTTTTGAGGATTGCTTTCCATTTACATTGTGCCAATACGAGCCAAATACTGCCACATAAAGCCAAAGGAAAAAATACATTCCCTTGTGTTCTATATTGGGGGAAATTTTGAAACTATGGCACAAAAAGCAACAACCGACAAGGAGCGGAAAGAGAAAGTACAAATCAAGGAAGAAGAGCGTAGCCCTTTGATGCAGGTTGATAAGCAGGGCGACCCGATTTCCAATTTCATCGCCAATTTTAAACGCCAGTTCAGGGAAACAAAAGGCTTAATAAATTGGAACAGGCTGTTCGGTGGCAGACGTGCCGAACAGCCAAAACAGCCTGCCCAGCCCGAAAGCGTAATTGGTGCTACAAAAACGGTTATGCGTTCGGATTTCAAAAACGATGAAAAAAGCCAGACTGTACAGCCTAACAAAAAGCCTGCCTTGAGAATGGACAATACAGTCAAAACACAACAGGCTCGCCCGAAAAACAATAAACCAAAACTGGGATTTTAATACCGCATTTGGCAACTGTACGCCAAATACCGCCATCAGATGCAACATTAGGATGACCTATGTAAATAGCTTTTATTTTCGAGGTTTAAATGATGCAGATATGGAAATAACAGTTTTAGACATTCAGATTTTAAAAGCACTGAACAGGGAAGTTAAGGAAGTTTCTTTATTGATTAAGGAAATGACCGCACCCTACAAGGCGTTGCAACAGGCAACGAAATGGCTCGACCAGCAGGAAGCCTGCCAACTGCTGAACATCAGCAAACGAACATTGCAGACGTACAGGGCAAAAGGCATTCTTGGGGCAACGCAAATCAATCGGAAGACGTATTTCAGATTATCCGAAGTGGAATTACTGATGCAGGGAGAGCGACCATTAAAAAAGCAGAAGAAATGAAACAGATTGGAGATTCAAACGAAGATATGTTTGCACTGCTCGAAGCTGTGGTAGGCATCAAAAATGAACTGCTGTATATCAGGGAATATTTCCACCCACTTTTAAAAGGGGAAATCTACCTGTCAGGCGAACAGGTCTGCGAGATGCTTCACATCAGTAAACGGACACTGCAACAGTACAGAGATGACGGACTGATACCGTTTATTAAACTCGAACGGAAAATCCTTTTCCGTGAAAGCGATATTATCAAGGTATTGGAAGATAACTATCAGCGTTAGCCGTTAAAAAAAAGAATGCTCTGAAACTGTAACCGTATCGGTCAATTAAACAAACAGCCCACCGCTTAAAAAACGGTGGGCTGTGCTGTTTCAAGGAACTATGATATAAGTTACAGGCTTGCCACAAAAGACTGTTCCATACCCTTAAATTTATGCGATACCTTCTGCATATCCTTACCAACTTTCTCGTTGAGAATTTTGGCGTAAATCTGTGTGGTGGCAATATTCTTATGCCCTAACATTTTGCTTAAACTTTCGAGCGGAACACCCTCACTTAAAAATAAAGTGGCAAAGGTATGGCGTGCCAAATGAAAGGTTACTTTCTTTTCTTTTAGGCAGTCAATCAATTGGGATATACGCTTTAAACTATCATTGCAAACTGTATTTGATGGTACAGGAAATACCTTTCCGTCCTTTGTAAATCCTGCATATTTCTCAATAATCATTTTCGCTATATCCAAGAGCATCACATTTGATGATGTAGCCGTTTTCTTCCTGCGTACAATAATCCACTGGTTGCCGTCAAAGAAATCCTGAAGATTGCTGTTTCTAAGCCCTTTCATATCGGAATAGGAAAGCCCTGTAAAGCAACTGAAAACAAACAGGTCTTTAACCAATTCGTCTTTCTTTTTCTCGCAGTTGAACGTTACGAGCTGTTCCAATTCGTTCCGCAACAGATAGCCACGGTCTTTGTCCTTTTTGGTATTCTTGTACTCGCTGAACGGATTAAAGGCAAGATGCTTTCTGCTCATTGCCAATCGGCAGAGCGTGGTAAATCCAATCATATACAGCCAAATGGTGTTGTGTGTCAAACCTTGGTCGTCACGCAGGTAATAATCAAATTCCTGCACAAAATCAGAAGTAAGGTCGTTGAATGATAAGTCAGGGTAGCCGTATTTTGTCAGTGCAAAATTACGCAGGTGCTTTAAAAGTATTTTGTACTTACTGCGTGTGCCATTTACCCGAAGTCCGCTGTTTACCTTTTTTTCATAATCGGAAAGGAACTGTTCATAGAACTTGAAAAAAGTCAGTTCTCCGCTTTCCATACCGAGAAAGGCGTTTTTAAGTTTGGCACTGTTTACAACCCCCTCGTTTTTTAAGATTTTGGAATAGCATTCCTCGATACCCAAACGGATTTTATCAAGTTTGCCGTTTACCTCTTGTGCTTCTCGGCTCTTGCCCAAAACCCTGCCGTACTTCAAATCCCAATTTGTTGCGGAAATATCCAGTTTAGTACTGAATGCAGACTGCTTGCCGTTTACAGTAATCCTGCACATAACCGTAACCTTTCCGTTTTTCTTCGGAGCATTCTTTTTAAGGTAGAACAATACCTTAAATGTTGATTTTTTTGTCGTTTCCATACTCACAATTCTTAATGATAAAATTAAACTTATGTGAGCTACGGAACAATATGAAAAATTATGCAGAAAGCTGAAATACAGTATTTTATTAGGGTTATTTTCTGTTTTCAAAAGTAACGTTTTAGTAACCTTACTTTTGCCAAACCTCGCTTTTTACTGCTTTTTACCTCATTACCAAAAAATCATAAAACGGCTGTAAAGTCTTTATTTACAACCGCTTTGCCTGTTTCTAATCTTTGATGTATTTTTACTGAAAATTTATTTTAAAAAAAGTGCTAGAACAATTACAAGTCAAATCAATGTATTCAGCCAATACAGAGCAGACTCCAGAATTTGATCCGGTGAATAAAGGCAATTAAAATTTGTGATGTGTAGGGGCGGTGAATGTTTCAGTTCGGGAATAAATTCTTCTGCCTATATGAGATTTTTTACTATGCAAAGCGAAATGAGCAATTTCATTGATTTCCGCATTTCTATTACTTAAAATTCCTACCTAGTTAACAAAAACTATGGTCTTCATAGTAAGAAAATCTTATTTTCTATAAGCCTTGAGTGTAACTCAGGGCTTATTTTTTTACTAAATAAAGATTGATTATCATACTTTATTTAGTAATAATGCATAAAGTGAAGAATTTTGACGTGTAAAATTCAATTTCCTATTGAGAAATAATATAAAATAAAACAATTTAAATAGATAATTATTATACCCAAATATTATAATAATTATCTATTTTTGAAGTAATAAGTAAATTTAAATTAAAATATTAGCCTAAAATTTATTATTTTTAAATAACATAATATTTTTGGACAAATTAGCACTTCAAACCATGCAACACCTCTCTGACCGAGAACTATTATCATTGAACATCATGGATGACCAGGCCGTCTCTAAAACTCTATTTAACCGGTATTATAATAAAATCTTCTCCTTTTCAAATTACCTCCTTAAAAACTCAGAAATCGCAAAAGAAATAAGCATGGACGTGATGCTTAAACTTTTCGAAAAGAACAATAGCATCTCCTTAGAAGAAGGGCAGAACCTGAAACCTTATCTTTTCCGAGCAACAAAAAACGCAGTGCTGAACCACCTACGCTCCGTAAAGATCTTTACCAGTTCCATAGATGATAATCCAAGTATTCATGGCTTATGTGATGACTCACTGACAGACGCTGCGATGGACCTCAAAGAATTGGAAGCAAAAATATCTTATGTTGTAAACAAACTTCCCGAACAACGTAAAAAGATTTTTATTCTAAGCAGAGAAGAAGAATTGACCTACGCCGAAATAGCAGAGCGATTGAATATTTCAGTACATACTGTACGAAATCAAATGGCAGCCTCCCTTCAATTTTTGCGCAAGGAACTCCAAGGCGTGAATAGCCTATATCTTCTATTTCTGATTTCTTTTTAATTGGTTTTTATAGCGCCGATACCGTAATTAGGATCTTTTTCCAAGGGGAAAATGGCATGATTTTTTTATTGTTCACTAAATTCCATCTCTCCAAAAATTCTTCCTTATGACGATTAAGCTCTTCCTCGCTCAATCCTGAATTTTTACTTTTCCAAGCATTCTTTAAAAACTTCTCTAAATGTGCTCTTCCCTTTTCGGTTTGAAAATATTCATTCAGCAAGATCACCTCCGCTTTAGAACAGTTCCTTGAAAAAAATCTTCCGATAAATGCATTATCAATTCGCTGACTCATGCTTATAGAATTGGTTTATAATTTGGTTTATAGTAGTAATAACACCAAATCGAAAACCGAGTACTATTCCGATAAAAAATAATTTTAAAAGGATTTGGTTTTTCAATCAAAAACCAAAAGGAAAAAGAAAGTTAAAAGAAAATCCTAGGCTAATAAATGGGTTATTAGCTTATAAGAATAATTAAATAAACAAGCCCTAATGAGGAATCAATAGAACTAATATGACATTATAACTAAAATTTTTATTTCAACAAAGAGTTCAAATATTCACTGCTTATAGGTTCCAGCTTCTTCATTTCATCCTCTTTACGAACATGTGCATTCATTTCTTCAATATCTTTCACATACCTATCAAAAACCCTTTCTGACAAATGCAGTTCTTCAGCATCTTTAACTCTAAATAGATATTGATTATCCTTCAGTTCCAGATTAGAATAAACCCTATAAATAGCTGCTTTCGCTATCTTTGCATCATCATTAGAAAGCTTATTAATATCGATCGGACCCATCAACATACTATCAGAAAAATCGATCAATTGATCACCCTTTGCCAATTCTTTAATAGTTAAATGATCATAATTTGTACGATCAACTTTTTTCCCAACTTCACAAGCCGTTAAAAGTGCGATAGAAAGGAAGGTCAAAAACAACAATCTTGAATGCGTCATACCATTAATAATTAAATAGTTAGTCCTTAAAACTACAAAAAAAACACGACCAATTCCTTTAAAATCAGTATCGATTTTAAGTAATTCGTTTCTTTTCCACGATCCTATTTACCCTATACATCAGCAAAACACAGATTATAATACTTACAAATGTTATTATCCCCAACACATTAAAATTCTCAAAACCCTTTCCATCTGCATCCTCAATCAAAATAACACCACCTAAGATTGAAGCAATACCCCCACTGGATTGCTGGATGGCAGAATTGATGTTCATGAAAGCGCCTCTTTCAGCAGCCTCTGGAATGGCAGTCATCATCGCCGTTGCACTAATGATCCTAGAAGAAACAAAGAGCATCATCAAACTGAAACTTAATGCCAACATGAAAATATTTCCCGCTGGAATATTTACAAACCAAAGAATGGCAACACCTGCCAACAGACTTCCCAACACAAATAGCTTATACTTTCCCCAAGAATCACTGATACGACCAAAAATTGGTGAACCGATCAAGGTGGCAATCCCCGCACTAAAGAACACCAATGGCAATTGATCCTCAGCATAATGGAGGTCAAAAACCAAATGTGGCGTAATATAAGGTTGAAGGATAAATCCGCCGGTCGCCAAGAAAAATGTGGTGGAAAAAGCGACCAGGTAATTTTTATTACTGAAGACTCGTTTTATTACCTGAAAATACCGACTATCAACCCCAGGGATTCGTTTCGAGGGAATCGGTTTCATATACCGGATCAATAACAAAAAATTGATCAGCCCTATAAATACAATAAAATAGAAAGGGATATGCCAACTCCAAATATGGGCCAAGTATAGTCCCAAAGGAATTCCTAAGATCTGGCTAACCGAAAATGCCATCTGGATAAACCCCATGACGCGTCCTCGGATTTCATACCTAAAATAATCCGTAACGATTGCGAAGGTAATTCCCGACATCACTCCACCAAATATCCCAGCAACAATTCTAGCCCCCATCAAAAGGTAATAATTGGGTGCCAAGGCGCAGAACAAAGTACCCAAAAGGAAACCCACATACATGAATAGCAAAATCTGTTTCCTATCAAAACGATCAATAAAACCTGCCAAGAGAAATCCCGAAGCGCCCGCACTCAAGGCATAGGCCGAGACCAAGATACCAAATTGATGGGTAGAGATTCCTAATGCCTTGATCAGTTCCGCACCCAATGGAGCCATAACGGCAAAATCCAAAACTACGGTAAATTGCACTACGGCCAATAAAGCCACCAAAAGCGCTTCATATTTTGAAAAATTCATGTCTAAAATAATTAGTGCATTATCCTTACAACAAGTTATTGCTGTTTTAGATGGAGAAAATCTATCAATTCTTTTGCTGCGGCACGACCTGCGCGGTTTGCGCCGATGGTAGAAGCTGATGGCCCATAACCCGTCAGGTGGATTCTAGGATCTTTGGCTACCTGCGTTGTTAATTTTCCGGTCATTTCTATGCCCCCTAACTTATTTACCAAATTTAATCCCGCTAAATGATCAATGGAATGACGGAACCCGGTATTCCAAAAAATGACATCGGCTTCCATGCTTGTTCCATCCGCCCATTTCACCCCAGTTTCTGTAATTTCCTGAAACATCTCTTTCCGATCCAAAACGCCACTTTCCAAAAGGTCTGCTATAGCAGGTGTATAAGGTAATCCCGTAACAGAAACCACAGATTCCACGGGAAGACCTTCCCGCACGCGGGCTTCTACCAAAGCTACCGCATCCCTACCCTCCAGCTGTGTAAATTCATAATTCCGAAAATCAGGCGGTCTACGGGTGACCCAAGTTGTGCTCGTCACTTTGGAGATCTCTCCCAGCAGTTGGACGGCGGAAATACCTCCCCCCACCACGATCACATGTTTTCCTTTAAATTCCTCTGCACTTTTATATTGCCCGGTATGCAATTGTATACCTTTGAATTTATCCCAGCCCGGATATTTGGGGCAATGTGGTGTTTTCCAGGTGCCTGTCGCATTGATAATACCCCGTGCATTGAATTGCACAGCATTCGTCTTGATCAAAAAACGACCATTGCGTTCTATAACCTCAGTAACCCTTACAGGCCGTATTACCGGCAATTTAAAGGTCTTTTCATACTGTTCATAATACTTTGGAAGGGCAACATTGGCCTGCATTGCCTTATCGTCCTTATCGATCACCTCGTCAAATCCTAAACCAGGAAGGTCATTGATCCCATTCACATTGCTCAATGTCAAGGAATCCCATCGATGTTGCCAGGCACCTCCAGCACCAAACTCATCGTCGAGCACGACGAATCCCTTTCCTGGCTCCAATCCTTCACGCTGCAAATGATAGGCCGCAGAAAGGCCAGCTTGGCCCGCACCGATAACCACGATGTCCACCTTATAATAAAGGTCAGGCTTTGATTTGTTTTCTTGTTCCACTGTTTGTTCCTCCTTAAGCATAACGAAGTTAATACATTTTACCAAATCCCAAGAGTTTCGCCTAATCCGCAATCGTTTCCGTAGAATTCCATGATAAAAGCCACCTCTTTTTCCAAAATCAGCCTGCTGAATCGTATCTTTATCATTTTGAAAAACACGATTATATTTCTAAAAATCAAGATACCAATGAGAAGAACATCAAAATTAATCCTTTTAGGATTAACAGGACTATTGATGAACTCGACCGCAAATGCGCAATGGACCGGTCCAAAGACAAAACCAAAAGAACGTATCGAAGTTAAATATGGACCCATCACGCCTAAGCATCGGACAGATGAAGCCATGGAAGCTTTCCGTAATTATGGTTTGGGACAATTTATCCATTGGGGACTTTATGCCATCCCAGGCAATGAATGGGAAGGTGTATCCGCAAGAGGCGGTGCAGCCGCTTCGGAATGGATCCGTACCTGGTCGGGACCCAATGCGCCAAAAAACTGGAAGGAAATCTACGACAATCTTTACAAACAGTTTAATCCTACCGCTTTCAGTGCGAAGAAATGGGCTAAACAGGCCAAGGATATGGGTGCCAAATACATGATTTTTACGACAAAACATCATGATGGTTATGCCCTATGGCCAACGAAATATTCATCCTACAACATCAGCAACTCTCCTTATAAAAAAGATATCGTAAAAGAAGTGGTGGATTCCTATAACGCTGAAGGCATTGATGTATACCTATATTTCTCTATTTTGGAATGGAACAATCCGGATTACCTATCCAAGGCTCCTGAAACAGAAGAGGAGAAAAAAAGATATAATAGGTTTCTTCAATATACTAAGAACCAATTATTGGAACTTCTCCAGAATTATCCGACCATCAAAGGATTTTGGTTTGATGGTACTTGGGATAAATCATGGGTTCAGGCCTATGAATTCACGTACAACCTGGAAAAAGAATTGCGTGAAAAACATCCAGGTCTGATCATTGGATCAAGGTTCAGAAATGATGAACACGGAAAGCGCCATTTTGATAGCAATGGAGATATCCTCGGAGATTACGAACAAGGTTGGGAAAGAAAATTACCTCAAGAATACGAATGGTTGGATGGTAATGATTGGGATGCCGTAATGACCATACCACCTAATGGATGGGGATACATGAAAGATTGGTCTGGAATCTATACCAAAACAACGGATGATATTTTGGATATGCTAATGCATACCGTTTCGTTGAATGGAAATTTTGTGCTCAATTTTGGTCCCGATGGAAAAGGATTGATGCACCCTGGAGAAGATAAAATCGCAAAGGAACTTGGCGATTGGATGAAAGTGAATGGCGAGGCAGTTCAAGGCGTAAGGCACGCGGATCTTCCAAAAACTAAGATGGGATATTTGACCCAGAAGGATTCAACCCTTTATCTAACAGTATTTAATAGGCCGGTAAATAATTTGGCTAGGTTAGCATTCCCTAAAAAATCTACTGCATTACCGATTAGTGCTAAGTTATTATTGAATAATAAAGAATTAACAATCAAACATGCTGATATCGGTTTGGATTTGGATAAGAACACCTACTTTGATATTGTGCTACCGAAGGATTTCCAAACAGATCGCGCCTTTGTTATAAAAATTAAACTCGGACAACCTAAAATAAAATCTGATAAATTGATGGATGCGAAGATGTAAGTAGACTTAAATCTCTCATATTATACGTTATTGCGAAAGTTTTCCCGTCATTACGACGGTTTTCCCGTCATTGCGAGGAGGTACGACGAAGCAATCTTTACACTAATCGAAAGATTGCTTCGTTCCTCGCAATGACGGGATGATTGCTTCGTACCTACAAATAACAGATAGTTTGCTTCAAGGTAAAAGTATAGTTTAATTGACATGTAAGTGAGGTGTAAGTGCTAAAAGGTACTTACACCTCACTTACATGTCACTTACAAATCCCTTACACCCCGAATCGAATACATGCCATTCATAATTGATTAATCATTAAAACAATCTCAACTATTCTATCCGTTTTTAATTTTGTAAAAAACTAAATTACCCAAATTAAATAATCAAATATATTGCTCTAAACTTAATACTAAGCAACTTTAGTGATAAAATGCATTTATATAATTTAATATTTTAGGAAATTTTTACAGATTATGTAATACATATTTTAGTCAAACGTTTGCGTGAATTTGGACAAACGTTTGCGTTGTTTAACCTTTATGTTATTATAAAAAAGAATATTATTATTGTTAGTAGCCTTAAGTCAAGGTGACCAATTTTGGTTTATTCCTTGATTTATTTTAAACCAGATTATTAGGAATTTATAACCAAATACCATTAATAAAAGAACCAAAAAAATCAATAAGAAATAATTTAACCGAAACACTTTTTATATTAAAATTATGAACAAACATCTACATCAAAACTTCGTCGAATAAACGAAACACATCCTAGCATTGGCCTAAAATAACCTGGTCAATAACATTCATTTTTATTAACAAAATTTAAACTGGAAATAATGGTAAAAACTTCCATAAGTCTTTCTATTGCTTTATGTTTATCCTTTGGTGGCCTCCAATTGAATTCTGCGCACGCGAAAACATTTGGAGAATCTTCCTTAAAAGGATATCGTATTCCATTTGTCAAATCCCAAGTTGACACTTCGGAGTATAATGCAAAAACAGACACCATAGGCCAAATGGTAAAGGCCTTACAAAAGTTCAAAAATGCTAAGGA
Source organism: Sphingobacterium sp. 1.A.4 (assembly GCF_002734245.1). Classification (NCBI taxonomy): domain Bacteria; kingdom Pseudomonadati; phylum Bacteroidota; class Sphingobacteriia; order Sphingobacteriales; family Sphingobacteriaceae; genus Sphingobacterium; species Sphingobacterium sp. 1.A.4. The sequence goes on along the minus strand of NZ_PEAZ01000042.1, from coordinate 30,672 downwards.
TACAATCAACATCCGCGAAGCATCTGCTGTTCCAAACCTATCCCTTCAACAAATTGCTAAAGGGCATCTTGCTGGTCTTTATGTACAAGAACCTAATGGTGAACCAGGAACAGAACAGAGCATGATCGTTCAAGGTCCTTCAGGAATCTTGTTCTCCAAAAAAGATGTGTATGCCCTTCAACCTGCCGTTTATCTAAATGGCGTTCCTTTAGTGGCCGACAACCCTTTCGCATTTGATGTTCAGAAATACGATTACAATCGGGTGGGACCGGCGAATAACCTCTTAGCACAGATCAACATCAGTAACATCGAATCAGTGGTATTGGTGAAAGATCCCTTCGAATTGGCCAAATTAGGACCAAATGCTGCGAATGGGGCTTTATACATCACTACAAAAAATGCCAAAGCCGGAATCCGTGATATCAGCTTGAACACTTATTTTGGCTATGCAACCGCACCGAAAGTAAATACCGTCAATGGGGTTTATGAAAATAACTTCAGAAGACCTTTCTACGAGAAATATGGTAATCAGCAACGTTATGATGATTACGCCTTGTATTTAAGGGATTCGACGAACACCGCCTACTTTGGCCCTTCCAATTGGAACGACCTATATTATAAAAACACCCCAACCTATTCAGCCGATCTAGGTATTACCGGAGGAAATGAAAGAGCGAATTTCCGTTTCTTCGGTTCTGGAACCAAAAATGCCGGAAATGCCGATGAGACAAACATCAATCGTTACAACGTGTTCTTCGGAATCAATATGGCACCATTCAAATGGTTAACCGTATCCAGTAACGTGAATGCTGTTCGTTTGGATAGAAACCGCAATAAAAGTCTTCGCGACCGTTTTGCAGAGACCCGCTATATTCCCGATCTATCAACTCCCCTTTCTCCAAACAAAGACAACTTTGGTCTTTATTTAGACGAGAACAAGAAAAATGTGGATAATAACAGAACTACTTCCATCAATGGTAATTTGACCCTTAGTTCCAAATTGAACAGATTCTCGCTTCAATCGAGTTTATTCTTCGATTATAACGAAGGTATCCGCGATTACTTTACGCCGTCTACCCTAATGGACGGGGTAAGTTATATTTCCACCTATTTTGGTTATAACCAACGGATGATCTGGAACAATACGATCGGTTATGATTTTGACCTGGGTGATGACCATTCCTTAGATCTAGAAGTTGGCCATGTTTACCAAGGTGACACCTATAAGTATAACTATGCTAGAGCCTATAATGGACCTAACGATTACGTAAAATTGGTTTTTGTAGATCCGGGAGCTCAAGGAGATAGTTATTTGAATGCCTTGAATGCAGGAAATTTTTACGTTTTCCGTTACATCGACAAGGAGCTTAACAATTTGCTTTCCTTCTATGGTTCGGCAAAATACAGCTATAAGGACATCTTTAAGTTAAACGCTATGGTACGTCGTGATGGTTCATCGAATGGGCAACCAGATAGCCGTTGGATGACTTCGCCAGCTGTCAGCATGACCTATAACCTCAAAGATCAATTGTTCGCTGGAAGCAGTTTCTTCAATCAATTGGAGCTATCAGCAGGTTGGGGAAGAAATGTACGTATCTTCTTAGATGATCGCTATGCAGCAGGACCTCAATATCGTTCTGAGAGTGGATGGTATGAAGAACCTACCATTCCAGGATATGGAGGTGTATTAGGGATCAACCGTCCTTATGAGAGTGGATTTATTGGCTATGGAATCAAACTTCCTTATGCCGATAGGACCAATATTTCCTTAGATGGAACTTTCTTGAACAACCGCATGAATGCCGCTATTTCCGTTTATAACAGAAATGATAAAAACCAATTGGTTGGTGTACCAGTGCCGTTGGAATCCGGTTATTCCGTAAATTATAAATCAGGTCTGGAAGTTAACAACAAAGGAATTGAATTCCTATTGAACGGACAGATCATTCAAAATCCTGAAAGCTTCAACTGGCGTTCATCCATCAATTTGAATTATAACAAGAACGAAGTCACGGCACTTCCGGATGGTTATAAGGAAATCATCAATGGTGACAACAGATTAGAAGTTGGAAAACCTGTTACCTCTTATTGGATCTATAAAAACCAAGGGATCTACAATACCGATGCAGATGTACCTGCAGGCCATACCTTCAATGGAATCCCATTATTTGCGGGTGATCCACAATGGGCTGACCTGAATAACGATAACCGCATCGATACACGCGATAAAGTAATGGAAGGTAATCGATTACCTTCGTTGATCGGAGGCTGGAGCAATACCTTTGCCTACAAGAACTTCGACTTGAATTTCCATTTCTTCTTCGCGACAGGCCATAAAATCCTTAACCAATACCAGGCAACCAAGTATGATTTCATCAAACGTGAAGCCAGTAACGATATCACTTCTGTAAAAGAAGTATCCTCATGGCAATCTTTTGAAAAAGAAAAAACATACCCAATCTACAATCCTTGGTCGGATGTAAATGCTTACCGTGTTGATCAGGATCTATTCCTGGAAGATGCTTCCTACTTGAAATTAAGATCTGTTACACTAGGTTATGATTTCAAAAACGCTTCTTTCTTGAACAGCTCATCCGGCAAATTCAGAAGAGTATACCTCTATGCTACGGCATTGAACGTATTGACTTTCACCAAATTCACTGGTGTTGATCCTGAATTGAGCAATTACAACGGTTTATACGATGGAGCAAACTTAACCATCCCAAGAACATTTGTATTGGGCCTTAAATTGGATTTATAGGATTAAAACGTGTATATCATGAATTTATCGATAAGAAATATAAAAATTAAAAGAGCATTTTTTGGTCTTACCATGACGGCCGCCCTACTGGGAACTGGTGCATCGTGCAGCAAGATCGACGATGTTCCTTCTACCCGCTTAGCATCCGAGGAAACCAACTGGAAAACCTTGGAAGATGCAAAAGCCAACTTAATGTCCATCTATGGATTAATGCGTTCGGCAACGGTAGCAGATAATGGTCACTGGTTAATGGGCGATCTTCGGGAGGGTGATTTCACCATCACCAATCGATCTGACCTAAAGGCAGTCGTCAACAATCAACTAAATGCCTCCTACCCTGTTATTGAACGAGTAAGTAACTGGAGACGTTTCTATGCAGGTATCAATGCTGCAAGTTTATTCATTGAACGTTCTAGTGAAATTTTAGAGCTTGATCCCCGTTATACGGAATTGAACAATAAGGTGGATATCGCCCAAGCAAGAATGCTACGAGCATATGCTTACTTCTATATGAGTAGAATATGGGGAGATGTGCCATTGATCACTTCCTCCCACGATGGTGATTTTATCAAAACAGAGCGCACCTCCCAAGATCGTGTTTTAGGTTTTGCGACTTCAGAACTATTGGACGCAGCGCAGGTGGTTCCTTTCCGTTATGGCGGAACTGACCCGATCTATCCTGGCTTGTATTACGGTGGCGGATGGTCTTCTTGGAATGGAAACGTTTGGACGCGTTTATCAGCCTACATCATCTTAGCTCATATTGCTGCTTGGCAAGGAAACTATATCGATGCAGCTACTTATTCAAAATTCGTTTTGGACAACCAATCCACACAATATTATGTTGATGGTGCCAACCCATTGGATTACATCAATATGGATGCTTTAACAGAAAACCAGAACAACTATAGCCCATTTGCCTACAAACGTGCTACGGTAATGGTTGGTTTCCCATTTGAAGCAGGAAATGGTTTATCTACTGCGAATGGGCATATCGAGCAATTGACCTTGGCATCCCCTTTCATTCCGAAATCAAAACCGGAAATGTTCGTCAGCAAGGATAGCATTATCAATATTTTTACCGACCCTAAGGATTTAAGATTTAGTAAGGATTTGGTATCCGGCTACTACCGAACAAACTATTTCTATGGTTTCGATTCAGAACTTCCAATCTTCAATAAGATCAAAGTATTATACCCATCGCAGACTTCAGGAAATGTTACCCTGTTCAGTTCATCCATGGTGTTCAGCCGCATGGAAGAGATTACCCTTTTACGTGCAGAAGCATTAGCTGCTTTGGGTGATATCGACGGCGCCTATACTGCTTTGAATAAAGCATGTAACCTGCGCGGAATCGTTTATTCAACCCAAAACTCACCAGATGTCATCAAAGCGATTTTTGATGAAAGAAGAAAAGAGCTAATGGGTGAAGGCTGGAGATGGTATGATATCATCCGGTACCAACGATTGAAAAGATCGAACGCCCCTTTTGCAGAAAAAGATGGCAAGCAATTAACATTCAAAGAATTTGAAGATGCCGGAGGTATCTATTGGCCGGTTTCACAAGCTGTTATCAATGCCAATTCTTCGATTACACAAAACCCTTATTGGTTATAAATCTAGATTGATGAGTATGAAAACATTATTAGTAAAAACTCCAATAGCGGTATTCCTAGGAATATTATGCTTATGGTTCAGCTCTTGTTCAAAGAGTGACTCACCATATTACGATTATAAAAATGACGTACAATCTTTCAATGGTACGACCTTGGAATACCTGCAAGCCCAACCGGCAGGAACATTTGATTCCCTGTTATTGGTGCTTGACCGTCTTCCTGGCCTGAAGGATTCTTTGAACAATAACCAAGTAACCTTATTCGCCCCAGTGAATCTGAACTTTGCTGCTGCGATGAAATATTTAAACCTTGAACGTCGCCAATTAGGTGAACCTGAACTTTCTTTAAGCACGGTTGATCCGCTACAGTTGGACACCTTAGTTGCCCGATATATTATCCGTGGTGTAAAAACCACAGACGATTATATCCCTGAGTTGGATGGGCTTTTATTGACCTCGATTGCTTACGATTATCCAATGCATGTCCGTTACGTCAAACTAAGTGCTTCAGGATTCGAGAGTGGAGGCGCTAGTGCCGTTGATTTCAGCAATCCTTTCGGATCGAACATCAACAAAGATTGGATCACTACTCGTGCTACAACGGTGAACATTAAAACAACCAATGGAACCATCAATATCCTATCTGCTATCCACAGTTTTGGATTTGGTGAATTTACAGACCGTATGAACCCTATAGAAGATGATGAAGATGAAAACTAGTAAATCAATATTCAAGATTGGCATCGCGCTATGCTTGGGAGTGCTTACTTTTTCATCATGTAAAAAGAACCTTCCAGAAGAGCGTTTGTCGATTGCAAATGACTCCAAATACAATGTAACTGTATTTCAACCGGTGCTCGGAAGAAGTACCCTTTTCAACAATATTTTCCAATACGGAAATTCCAGTAGACCGCTTGATTTCAAGATTGTCAACATGCGAACTTTCGATGGTGAACCAGCTCCCGAACTAACCGAACATTATCCTGTCCTGGTTTGGAAAGGGATCTACAATGGTACTGAAAAGTCCATTGAAGAAATTGAAGCGAAAAGGACCATAGAGAACCATCCCTTATTTGATATCAGACCACATTCTGGCGATTTTATCATGTGGGCATCCGCCAATTCAAACATGATTAAAGCTCAACCAGATTCTGGATACGTGTTTGATGTGGAAATGTCGAACTCAGGTGGCCGAAAATATTTTCAGAATATGCGCTTAATGCCACTGCGAGAACGTCCGTATGAACCTTCCAATTTAGACCCAATCACCGGTCAAGGAACAAGCGTTTCGGTAAATCCCACTTCGGTATTTATGGCCGGTCAACGAGGTCAATATTTCAATACCCGTGATGATGTACAAGTATTGTTCAAGAAAACTGGAAATGGAAACAGCTTAACCATTAAGTTCATCGATTCCCTTTCCAATCCTATCGATCCGAACAATTTCGACGAAACAGATTGGGAAAACCTCGTGCATGGGTTCAACATGAAAAAAGATGATAAACAAGTGAAATACGATGTGGCTTATCCAATTCCTTTGAGCTCCTACCCGACCAGATACACAACGGTATCAGGAGATCAGGCACATATGGTTTTTAGATATAGTAGAATGGCTTTTGGGAATGTCCTTCAAAAGAACTACCTGACCTTCAACTTTAAAATCTTCGAAAAAGCCGATTGGGAATTGACTTTCTGGTTTAAACGGGACAAGCCAAAATTCGATAATGATTAGTGGTCCTTTACATTCATTTTAAATGATTATTTCAATGAAATATATAAAATACATCATCGTATTACTGCTTTTCACCATGCAGGATGTAGCCTGGGCTCAACAGCGCATCACGGTGACTGGAACAGTATATGACGCATCCTCCGGAAAAAGAGATCCGCTTTCCAGTGTAACCATTCTAAGTAATGGCCTGTCGATCGGATCAACAGATAATAATGGTAAATTCAGTATCAATGTACCGAACAATGCGACCTTGGTTTTCAGAACCATTGGTTATGACAGTAAATCGGTAAAGGTGGACAATAAAACTTCCTTAACGGTTGGTCTGACCTCTAGTAGTGAAAAAATTGCCGAAGTAACCGTAACATCGGGTTACCAAACCAAATCGAGAACCTTAAATACTGGTTCTGCAGTTACCATCTCCGGAAAAGACATCCAAGGCCAGCCAGCTGGCGACGTGATGAGCTTATTACAAGGTAAAGTGGCGGGTCTTAATATCCAAAACAATACAGGAGCCCCAGGTTTCCGTGGTAGTGTGACCATCCGTGGTATCTCTAACATCAATGTGACAGGTAATGGTAATAATGCCTTCTTAACACCTACTTCGCCTTTATATGTGATCGATGGGGTTCCTGTAGATGATAATGCCGATTATTCCTATGGTTTCCAACAAGCTGGGCCAGGTGTTTCTCCTGCATCCCAAATTCCACCCGAGGATATCGAAGATATCACCGTATTGAAAGATGCGGCAGCAACTTCCCTTTATGGTTCCAGAGGTGCTTACGGTGTTATCTTGATAACGACCAAACGTGGTAATTCTAAAGTCCCAGTAGTCCGCTATAATGGTTCTGCTTTTATGTCTGCTGTTCCCCAATTAAGATCAGTAATCGGAGGTAAAGAAGAACGTTTAATGCGTATCCGTCAAATATTGATGAACGATACTTCAGCTATCCACGCCTTAGATTTAGTGAATAACACCCCTTTCCTTTCGGATAGTTTGAATGCGTATTATAACAACTCTACCGACTGGCAATCTTACTTCTATAAACCAACGTACAACCACAACCATAACCTGAATGTATCGGGTGGTGATGTACAGTTCAACTACAAAGTGGTTTTAGGAGCTTATGATGAAAAAGGTATTCAGGAAAACACGGGCTACTCTCGTTACAATCTGAATATGAACATGATCTATAATCCGGTTCAAAAATTCAAGATCGAAGCCTTGCTCAATAATTCCATTCAGAAGCAACGGATGGGAAGTGGTAATGGTCTGCTGAATAATGGGGTAGCCACAGGAGGAGCATCTTCTTCCCTATTACCAGCACCATCCTTATATTCATCGGTAAACTCGGTATTAGGTGCTTTAACCACAGATGATGATAATAAGGTATTGAACACCAACGCAACAGTGAACATTTTCTATGACCTGTTCAGGAATTTTAAAGCAGGTGTTTACAATAGTTATACGACCGTTTCAAGCACCAAGGACAACTTCTCTCCTGCTGCTTTGAATTCAAACCAAGCGAAATATTATACCTATAATGACAGGGCAACTACCTTGTACAACCGTGCGCAATTATCCTACGTGTTCGGTTTCCGGGAAAAACCTGGTGATGAGGAATTAGCACATAACTTCAATTTATTTGCCTTCTCTGAATTAAGGGCATCCTTTTTCAAATCCGACGCGATGTTGAATGACAAGGTGGTGAATGACCAATTGAGAGGTCCATTAACGCTAATGACCAGTTACCTGAGCTCGAAAGGTGGTACCATTGGCTATACCGATCTGAGAACTGTAGCTTTCGCGGGAAACTTCTCTTATAACTACAAATCAAAATATGTATTGGATTTCAATTACCGTGTAGATGGACTTTCCACTAACGGACCAAATGCTGGTTACAAGAAAAACCCATCCATCTCCTTAAAATGGAACTTTGACCGGGAATCATTCCTTGACGCTTGGACCTGGTTAGACTATGGTGACTTCCGTGTATCTTATGGTTCGAACATTTCTCCAAATGGAAATATCTACCAAGCTTACGGTAAGTTATATGCTGGAGGTCGTTACAATAACCAAAACACGGTTATTTCAGATTTAGGAACACTTCCAAACCTTTCCTTAGAACCAACAAAGGCAACAACATACAACTTTGGTATGGACTTCTCCATTTTCCAGAACAGATTATCCGTTATGTTTGATAGTTACTACAAACAAAACGACCATATCTTTAAGGAGAAGCAATTATCATCGTCGAACTCCTTCAATGTCATCGGTTCTACGGAAATCAGTAATGTCAACTACGGTTGGGAATTCCAAGCCACAGCAAGACCATTATCACCATCCAGTCCTTTCAAATGGAACCTTTCTGGAAACTTTGCCATCAATAGAGAGATCTTGGCAAAACTTCCTGATGGTTTGAGGGAATTTATTCAAATTGATAATTCCTTGGGGCAGTCTCTATATTACCGTTTAGGAACGAACTCCCTATCCAACTATTTATTCAATACCAAAGGAGTTTATACTTCCTTGGATCAGATCCCTGTTGATCCAGTAACTGGTTTGCCAGTTCGCGTAGGCGGAAATGGTCTTTTGAATTACTTCAAACCTGGGGATCCGATTTATACGGATTTGGATGGTAACTATATCATTGATAATTATGATCAGGTTATTGCAGGTAACTCGCAACCACAGATTACTGGTGGTTTGATGTCCCTATTGCAGTATAAGCAATGGAGTTTAGAAGTAAATACATCCTTTACTTTAAAACGTGATATCCTAAACAACAGTTTAGCTGCTCAATTTGGGTTGTTTGGAAAACCTACCGAAATGGGCGGTTTAGTTCCGATATCGCAATATAATTTCTGGCAAAACGTGGGTGATGATGCTGTTTATCCAAATCCTTTTGATTTCGTACGTTCGGCAATTTTGAACCCTTTCCGTACGAACCAGACCTTATTCCAGGAAGATGGATCTTACTTCAAATTGAACTCCGTAAAAGTTTATTATAACGTTCCACAGACGTTGTCACAACGCTACGGTATGAACAGATTAAGTATCAATTTCACGGCTGCGAACCTAGGGTACATCACGCGGTACTCTGGTCCTAACCCGGAAAGTGTATCGGCTTTGGGTAGAGATATGTCTGGAGGTTACCCACTTCCAAAACAGTTTACCCTTGGATTAAATGTTGAATTCTAATTTGAATGAAGATGAAAATGAAAAAATTAAAATATATCCTCGTATTGGGCGCATTGATGACAGGTTTTCAAAGTTGTGATAACTTCTTAAATGTGACACCTATCGATGCTCTTTCCGGAAATAACTTCTGGAAAACCAAAGCAGATGTAGAAGGTTATATGGGAGGAATTTACACACGTTTAAAATCAAAGCTTGGTAATAGCATGCTGATTCCAGCCTTGGATCTTCGTGGTAATTTTGTAAAGATTGTCAACAATTTGGATAATAATGGAAATGGACCAATAAATAACCTCATATCCAACAATTTAAAACCAGTTATGTCTGGTACAACCACTTATGATAACCGTTTGAAGGACATCATGAACTGGAAAGGATGGTATGATGTGATCGCTGCAAGTAATATCTTGATTTACGAGATTGATAAAGTTCCTGCCAATCAGCTGTCGGAGACCGATCGCAAGCAATATATCGCAGAAGCTACTTTTACGAGAAACCTAAGTTATTTATTTATTTGTAAGCTTTTTGGCGATGCGATCTATTACACCGAAGCTTATCATAGTTTATCCTTACCTAGAAGACCGCAATTAGAAGTGTTAAAACTGGCTATTGCAGACATGGAGTCGGTAAAAAATGACTTGCCTGTAACTTATGCAGACAACTCCAAAGCAGGATTTAGACCTAACCGTGGAGCTGCAATTGCACTTCTCATGCATCTGAATATGTGGGCAGCGGCTTGGGAAGAGAACAATAAGGTTCCTTATTATGAGGCAATTGTAACATTAGGAGAAGAAATTTCTTCCCATACCCAGTATCACCTTTTGCCTATTACCATCGATAATACGAAAAGTATTTTCAAAGGGAAGACGGCAGAGAATCTGTTTGGGATATTGCAGGAATACAATTACGGCGAGAGCTTTGTTGATTTTGCAAACCCTTCCTTCTTCTTCTCTCATTATCCTTTTAGAGGATCGACAACCAAAACAACCAGTCACATGACCTACGAAAAGGAATACATAGAGAAACTCTTTCCGGCTACGGAGTCGGATGAGCGTAGAACAGTTTGGTTTGAGAACATGAGCAGTGATAATGGAAATTTCCAGTTGAAGAAATTCATTAACGTATATTCCACAGGAAGTGGTTCTAACCTAACCGTTAAGAATGACGATAGCGCCATTATTTTCAGACTTCCTGATGCGCTATTATTAGCAGCAGAAGCCGCGGCGGAATTGGGAAATGATGCAATAGCTCAAGGCTATGTTAATCAAGTTAGAGCAGCGGCTGGTGCTCAGGCATTTACCACCACTGGAAACGCGCTGAAAGATGATATTTACAAGGAGAGAAAGCGGGAGCTGATCGGTGAAGGTCATTTCTATTTTGATCTAGTTCGTACGAAACGAGTGGTAAATACAGAATATTCCAATGCGGTAATGAGTGTTGGAAACTTTAATGCAGGTGCTTGGACATGGCCATTGATCATCTCGGATGCAGAAAAAGTGGCAAACCCAAGTTTAATCGGTAATATCTTTTGGAACTAATCTTATGAAAAATCAGAAACATATCGTTTGGAAATTAGCAGTGGTGATGCTCATATGTTTTACCGGCTGTAAAAAATATTACTTTGATTCCGGAATCCATGATCCTAAATTCAATGGTTCATCCATTAAGTATTTAGAATCCAAGTTGGATTTCTTCGATTCCACCTTAATGGTGATCGACCTGGCTGGGATTAAAAATGTCATCGAAAATGAAGAGGTAACTTTCTTTGCTCCTCCGAGTGGTTGTATTACCAGAGCCGTATTGGGATTGAATAGACAATTACAGTTCAATGGAAAAGATACGGTTAAGGAATTGAGCCAAATCAAACCTCAGGTGTGGAAGAATATGTTATCAAACTACATCTTCAAAGGCAAGAATTTGTTGAAGGATTATCCTCAGCGCGATACGGTATCCTACTTAGCTTATCCTGGACAAAACTATACCAGTTATGGTGGTCGCATCATGAATATCGGTGTCATCTATAACGATGCGGGTGGTGTACAGTATGCCGGATATCGTCAATTATTCCTGGCTTATATACCGGATCTATCAAACCCAATGGTATCCTTGCGAAATATTCCCATAGCTACCTCAGATATTCAAACCAATAACGGTGTGATCCATGTGTTGAATAGAACAAAACATACATTTGGTTTCTTTTCCAACACGTTTATTGATCAAGCCATTTCGGCAGGGATTGATCCCTTAACACCCTAATCGAGTATTAACATAAATGAAAAAATCAATGTTAACTAGAAAAAACTTAAAAACTGGCCTCTTTGCGGTCTCCATGGTTTTCATGTTGGGGAGTTTCCAAGCATGCACCAAGAAGACGGAACTTGCAGAAGATCCCTATGCAGGAGGTAAACAAGTACTAGATATCAATTTCGTATCCAAATCATCAGAATTAGGTATAGTTGCCGCAGGATCGGTCATGGAGCTGCAGGTAAATGGCTTGATGAAGTACAAGGATAATTTTAAATTATACGTCAATGAGATAGAAGCCAATGTTATAGACTTCACAGATACATCCATTCGTTTCGAAATCCCTGTTACCGCGAGTACAGGTAGCGTTTGGATCACAGCCAATGAACAGACATTCTTTGGTCCAGTGATCCGAGTGGGTGGCAAGGTCTCTGTGGATAACACCTTTAAGGTGGTCAATGGTGCAGGTTATCTTTCTGGTGGTGTAGGAACTATTTTTGATATCGAACAGTTACCTTCCGGACGCTTCTGGGTTGGTGGTTCCTTCAATACCTTCGAATTAAAAGGAACGGAAGCCGTTCCAAATGGAGGTATCGCGCAATTGGACCCAGATGGTGGGTATATCACCAACGATATCAACTTTGGATTTGGGGCTTGGGGAAGTGGTGGAACTATATATTCCATCAGTCGTATCAGTGCAGGACCGCAGAGTGGAAAATTCATTATTGGTGGTAGTTTCAATGCCTATAATTCCAAGCGTAATAATAGACAGACCATTGGAAATGTAACCCGCTTAAATGCGAATGGTACATTGGATACCATGATGTCATCTCAACGCGATGCCGCAGGTAACTCGTTGGTTCCTATCGTAAATCCAAAACCGGAGGTAAAATGGAAAGACCAGGACACCGTTCCTTCCTTTAATGCGAGTGTAGATGGTGCGGTTAGAAAAACATTTGCCTTTGGAGAGAAGGTGTACATTATTGGAAATTTCCAAATCTTTCGCCGTGCTTACTATCCTAATTCTACTTGGGACGAGAAGGTCTATGATGCTACGCGTATGCGCCAAATGGTTAGAGTAAATGCAGATGGTTCATTAGATTCCACCTTCCATTATATCAAAGCGACCAATCAGAGTGGCTTAGGCGGTGATGGAGCCATTATGGATGCGACGATGCAGGCCGATGGCAAACTGGTAATCGTTGGTGGTTTTCAGACCTTTAACGGCACCCCTGCTAAACGCATTGCCCGCTTAAACCTTGATGGATCCGTAGATAACAGTTTCCATACGGGTTCTGGCGCAGATGGTGATATTTATGCGATCAGGTACAACGCCACCACACAACAATATGTGGTTAGTGGAACATTTACACACTACAATGGAAAAGCTTTACCGGGTGTAGCCTTATTAAACGCAGATGGATCGTTGGTGGATTCGTTCAACCCTCAACAAATAACAGGTGGGTCGGTTACTTATTCCGGTCAACTGAACAATGGAAAGATTCTAGTTACCGGAAATTTCACGAAATATGGCGAATATGTTCGTCAAGGATTTATGATTCTGGAAGCCGATGGTACCCTTAAACCGGAATACAATAACTCTGGGGGTTTCCAAGGCCGGGTATATGATATGATTGAAACTCCTTTTGCCGGTGGAACAAAAGTGATTTTGGTGGGTAATATCCTTCGCTTCAATGCAACCATTCCAAAAGGCTTAGTTAGAATTACTATTGCAAACTAACCACATTTAATTATTTAGACATGAAAAAGAATAGAAATATCTGGAGAAGGGTTAAAGTGTTTAGTGCATTAACCATCCTGCTCGGTTCGGTAGGTATATCCAGTTGTAATAAAGAATTTGCGAATAAGCTTCCGGAGCCTTATGAGAATGATACCTTGAATATAAACGATGGTTCCAAACGTGTACTTTACATCATTTTGGATGGTGTAAAAGGAAATGTGGTGGAATCCATTGCACCTGAGACCCTAACCCTATTGACCGATAGATCCATCTTTACATATGATGGATTAGCTGATGACCATAGGAACCAAATCTCGCTTCCTACCGCGTGGACCAATATGATGACCGGTTTGGATTATACGGTAAGTGGCGTTACTGGTAGTGACTTTTCAGGATTTAACAACGAAACATCACCTTCCATTTTTACGCGGGTAAAATCAGAGAAGAAAAATGTACAAACTGCCTCATTTAGTACTTCGGCAGCTTTTACTGATCATTTAGCAATTGATGCAACAAAGAAACAAACTTTTGCAAATGATGTGGAGGTAAAGAATGCGACTATTCAGGAACTTTCTTCGGGAACTTCATCCTTAGTGGTTGCCCACCTGCATGCTGCCGAATTAGCGGCGAATAATGATTACACGGTAGAAAACGAAGCGTATGTAAGTGCTATTCACACCATTGATCAACAGATCAAAGAAATCATGAATGCATTGGTAAACCGCTCAACTTTTGCCAAAGAAAACTGGTTAGTGGTGGTTTCTTCCAGTAAAGGTGGCGGTGTTTCCGGCGGTGCTTCAGGATCAAACATTTTTGACGATCCATCCAGAAATGCCTACATCGCTTTCTATAACCCAAAATTCAACCCTCAAGAATTCAGTAAACCGGATGTATCTGCTCTTCCATATGTTGGTACAACGCCAAAATACGTAGGAGCAAACAACAATGCCACCATGGATGATCCAAATGTTGGAAATTTTGGATCTGACCAAAATGCTACGATACGATTCAATATCCGTTGGGATTATGGTGGTACTTATTACCCAAGTTTCTTAACTAAAAGGGCAGCATTCAACCCTGGTGTGGTTGGTTGGACATTTTTCAATGAAGGACCGACCTTTGGATTGAATTTCAGTCAGACTGGACAAGGAAATACACAACGATTACATACCAGAGCTATTGCGGATGGAAAATGGCATAATATCACCGCTGTATTCTATAAAGAAGGGAATACAAGATATGTGAAAGTTTTCTGTGATGGGATTCCTGCCCCAGCTGGACCATTGAACATTACCAATGTTGGTAACATCAATACGACCAGTCCATTAAGATTAGGCTCTATAGGGGATGCAAATGTGAATTGTATGATCAATGATTTGGCGATCTATAATGTAGCCCTTCCAGATGCTGAAGTGATAGCAAAAAGCCGCGTAACGCCATTAACAGCAGAAAATGATCCCTATCATGATAATTTAGTTGGTTATTGGCCAGCAAATGAAGTGACTACAGATAATAAACTGTATGATATTACGGGCAAATCTGCACCATTCTCTTTAAAAGGATCGATCAACTGGACATCATTCGCAGATATCTCTCCGAATATTTCACCTGCCATTTCTCCTGCCGCATTCCGTGCAGTACCGAATACAGTAGATATTCCAACTATGATCTATTCTTGGATGAATATCACCGTTCCTCAGCAATGGGGTTTAATGGGCAAATATTATGTACCTAGTATTAATTTACCAAGAGACTAATTGAACATGAAGAAGCAAAAATTATTTTACAGCCTTTTATTATTCGCAGGTTTGTTGGGTGCCAGCTCTTGTGAAAAATATGGATATAATGTACCTGATGGCTATCCGGACTATACGGATCGTCCAGGTGGGGATTTAGATACCAACCTTAAACAGATTGACAAATCCATGTATGCCAAAGCTAGGGTATTCCCTGGTTTGGTGGACCAATCGGAACCCCGTGTTCAGAATGCTAAATTCACTTTGGATCTCAACTTTACCAAACAAACTGCGCAAAACCTGCGTATCAATGTTGCTCCAGAACCTCAGTTTAGTACAGGCTACTATGCTGCTCCAGGGGAATTGGTTAGGATTGTTGTTCCTGAAGGAATCGAGGGGCTAACCGTACAGATCGGTGGCCATACGGATAATCTTAATGGGAAGTATCCCCTATTACGTGATCCATTGATCTATAATCGCCAGCGTATCTATGCTGGGGTCAACTATGTAAGGAACCTGTACGGTGGAACAATTTATATCCGTGCGGATCGCGCCTATGAGAATCCAGTAGAATTTACGATAACCAATGCCGTAAAATCACCAGATTTTGTATTGGGTGTGAGCAATGATGCGGCTTGGGTAGCCGAAGTGAAAGCTTCCAAAGTACCTTGGTTGGAACTAAGGACCAAACGGGTGGTATTCTTGATTCCTAGAGACCGCGTGATCAAGACATTCTCCTCGAATGAACCATTCACCAATCCTACGGCCGTGTTGACCAAATGGAACGAGGTATTCGAATATGATTATAATGGTTGGATGGGTTTATCGGATGATGCCGAAAATGAAAAAGACCGCAGCCCACAAGGACAATGGCGTGGCGTTTTGGATATCCAATTGTCCGTTGGATATGGCCATAGTGGATTCCCATTCGTCGGATTGAATGACTCGGAATGGTTTGGAGCAATGACCAGTTTGAATTCCATTACTACCAGTAATGGTATGTGGGGATCATACCACGAATTTGGCCATAACTGTCAGCAACCTAGTATTTGGTCTTGGAGTACTTTGGGCGAAACCACCAATAACCTGTTCAATTTCAAAGTAGCTAACCGAATTGGTGCAGATTATTCGGTCATGCATCCTGCTGTAAACTCAGGATTTCCACAGGCGATTGCGTATGCGAAACAAACGGGTGCTGCCAAGAATTTTGATACCGATGCGGCTATGAATGATCCGTTCAAACGAATGACCCCATTTGTTCAGATCTTTGAGAAATTTGGTTATGATGCCATGACGCATTTGTATACGGAGGCAAGACATGCCATCAGAACAAATCCTAGTGATATCACCAAACATAACTGGGTGTATGAGAAATTATCTGATTTTACAAAAACAGATCTTTCTCCTTTCTTCGATGCTTGGGGTATCACTTATAGCGATGCAGTTTCCGTAACGGTATCCAAGAAATATCCACTTTTGAAAAAAGCGATCTGGGAATATAACCCATTGACAAAGACTGGTGGTGATAATGATATCGTTTACCGCACTTCTGTGGTATCGGCTAGTTCTCCTGCTCAGGAAGGTTCCTTGGCGAATTTGGTGGATGGCGATCCAAACACTTTTTACCATGCGAAGTACTCCTCACCTACCGCAGCAGAATCCTATCCACATACTATTATCTTGAACGCCGGAGCGAATATTCCGATTAAAGGAATTTATTCCTATGCTAGACCTGGAGGAAACCGTGTTGGAGATGGTAAGGATTTCGAAGTTTATTATAGCCGAAACAATGTAGATTATGAATTAGCAGGAACTGGAACAATGCCAAACAACAACAGTAGATTTGAATACATCTTCCCTAATGGTCCTGTGAATGCGAAATACTTCAAAATCATTATCAAGAATGGCTATGGCGGTTCTGGTGTGCCTTATGTAGTATTCGGAGAATTGAATTTACTTAAACCTTAATTAGACGATGAAATTATATAACAAAATACTTTCCATGCTTTGCATACTGTCAGCAATGACAGTTGCAAGCTGTACAAAATACGACAACCCTCCTCCTGTGTTTGAGGAGCTAAAAGACCTTACTACCAACCAAAGGAAAGTGATGGTCATCAGTATTGATGGTTTGGGCGGAACCTCCTTAGAGAAAATTGCTCCGCCGCAGATTATGGCCTTACAGAAAAACTCAAAGTTTGCCTATAACACCCTGAAAACAGAAACCGGAGCAGCGGGCTGGGCATCCATGTTGACAGGTACGGGTTATGCAAAGCATAAGATTTCTAATGATGATTTTGAAGCTGACCAAAACGATGATAACCATCAACATGAAAACATCACTTCCTATCGTAATGTGCTTGATTATGTAACGCAATATCGATCCGTGAAAACGGCGATCGTTACGCCTTGGGAAGACTTGAGAAATTTTGTGAAAATTGCAGATTTTGCCCCTGTGGTAAGCAATGACGTACAGGTAAAGGATAGTACGTTGAATATTCTTAATCAATCCCGCGCTTTGGGAACCATCATTGTGAATTTTAAGGATGTGGAGAAAGCGGGTGAAAATGGCGGATTTAATGAGGGGAATGCAAATTTCAAGAATGCGGTCCTAAAAACAGATGAATATGTTGGGAATATTGTAAACGCCATAAAAGGACGTGAGAATTATGAAAAAGAAGACTGGTTGATCATTATTACCACCAACCATGGTGGTGGAGCAGATGAAACCGATTTCGGATTTACCATGGCTTACAATCCTGCTTTCCAGGAATTCAAATTGCAAAAATCAGGATTTAATCCGGTTAGATTTGATAATAAGACAGGTAGAGCAACTTTTCATGATGAGACTGGAAGGTTTGATGTCGGGGAAAATAAAAGTTTCACCGTGCAGATGGATGTGAAATTCAATAATGTACCAGGTGGATATTCCAGTTTCTTCGGAAAAAGTACAAACTTGAGTGGACAGAATATTACGGGTTGGCAATGGGCACATTATCCAGGTGGAAAATGGGTGGTAACTGTCGGCGGAACGTTGAACGGCGGAAGTGGAAAGCAAGAAGTTTCTTCGGAAGAAGCACCTGGAACCGGTGTATGGAGAAACCTGATCATGACCGTGGAATATGTAAACTCATCTACAAGGACATTAAGTATGTACATGGATGGGAAATTTCAGAAATCCATCAATATCTCTGCGCGTAAGAGCTTGAATATTGGTGAGGATTTAAGGGTCGGACACCGTGCTGGGGATAATGATGTTGCAGGTTCTTTTTCGCCAGCGAACTTGGTTTATTATAACACGGCATTGAGCGCAAGTACTATTACGAATAATTATGGCCTGAAGGATTTGACCAAGCACCCTAACTATGCG
Organism: Sphingobacterium sp. 1.A.4; assembly: GCF_002734245.1. Lineage (NCBI taxonomy): Bacteria > Pseudomonadati > Bacteroidota > Sphingobacteriia > Sphingobacteriales > Sphingobacteriaceae > Sphingobacterium > Sphingobacterium sp. 1.A.4. Next base: position 12,277 of record NZ_PEAZ01000042.1, on the reverse strand, counting down.
GATATCATTGGTTATTGGCCAATGGATGAAGGAACTGGGGGTATGTATTTTGGAGGGTATCCAGGCACGCCTAATATGTCCTTATCCGGAAGTTATGTTTGGTTGAATATGGGAGATAGCTACCCTTCGGCCTCTGCTGTTATGCCGGTTACTTCTTCGTTATCCATCCCAACGAATGCTACGGATATTGCAGCATTGACGCTTTACTGGATGAATATTGAGATCCTTGCCGATTTCGGAATGGATGGAAACCCATATCTGGAGAACTTTGAAATTGAGTTCTTGAAAGATTAATTCCTTTGATGAAATTATAAATTTCATATATTAGCTGTGGCCTCCTTGGATTTATCCAAGGGGGCTTTTTTGTTTAAAGGATTTTTTTTTGGGGAGAGAGGGGAACTGTCATTGAGAGGGTTTGACCCTTCATTGAGAGGGGCTGTCCCGTCATTGCGAGGAGGCTCGACGAAGCAATCTTTCTCCTTGTTTTCTCCTTGTTTTCTCATTGTTCATTTGTGAGGGCCCTCTTTGTCATCCTGAGCGAAGTCGAAGGATCTGTAAGTTGGTACACGAACAGATGGTTCGACTTCGCTCACCATGACATGGCTAAAGATTGCTTCGTACCTCGCAATGACGGGACTAACCTTCGCAATGACGGGGTGAAAATTACTATGTACCTCGCAATGCCAGCCTAAAAAATATCCAACTCAGCTATGCTCAAACTATCATCCCCGCCGGCTATTTCCGTGGCTTCCAGCTTCACAAACCTTCCCCTAACCACGTTTTCCAACCTATACATCCTTCTACTCGGATCATTGATCAAGTTCCCAAATTCAAAACTTCCACCTTTAACCCAATTCTTCCCATCTTCACTAACCAAAATATTTCCTTTCGCCATCATCCCCTTTCCATTCTGTGTCTGTGGCATATAAGAAAATGCTTTTATATCCATCATTTTTCCTAAATCCAATACCACAAAATGCCCCTCTTTTCCACCTCTCGATCGCCAAAAACTCTTCTCATCTTCATCAAACATCAAATTCCCTGGATGCTTCTCCTCAAAAGAACTTAATTCCACCACACTCCAATCAGCTTTTGAAAAACCGATTTCCTTTTCCACTACCGCCCCTTTCAAACCATCCTTAGCAATAGCAATAGCTTTCACTATTTTAGGAGTTGAGGAAAAACCACCCTCATAAACCAATGATTTGGAGGTAGGTTCTGTACCATCCACCGTATAAAAAATCTGATAATCTGCCTTCAAATTTTTTGAAGCATCCTGTCCATGGGGTTTCCACCCAAATTCGTGTTTTTTAGCTGTTATACTGATTTTCCCATCCGTTCCCCGATTGATCTGCAACTGAGGTGGTCGATTTACCGCATAATAAGCGCCTAAACTACTGATCACCGGCAAACTCCTGCTTTCCAAAATCCGTAATCTAAACTTTTGTGCTGTAACTTCTGGAAAACGCAGAATCCTTTTGTACCCCACATTCGTTGATACTGCAATCTCCTCCCATTTCCCATCTAACCAAACATCAATAGCATGTTTTTCAATCCGTTCGCCATTGGTCTGAATGGCCTCTTGCAACATGAATCGATTAATGGTTATCGGTTTTTTGGCTGTGAACTCCACTTCGCCAGTTTGACTGCTGAATACAAAACTACTTTTCGGATTATCATCGAAGAGCTCCTTTGGACCCTTACTCAAAGACAAGAGGTTTTTCCCATAGGTCTTTGAAATTCTATCACCGATTTCCTTTAATACCCGAACGTCCTCCGGTGAAAATCTACCTTCACGGTTAGGCGGAATATTCAAAAGAAAAATCGAGTTCCCTCCTACTGATCGTTCATAAATATCAAAAACATCATCGGTGCTTCGCACTTTCTGATAGGTATCGTCCCGATAGAACCATCCTTCTCGAATGGAAGTATTTGTTTCAGCCGGTTGATAATGTAAGAATTTTGCCCCTTGCAATTTCTCCCTACTCCCCAGATCTTTTCCTGTCAGATCTTTATGGTTTGCCAATTGATGTGGATCCGAATCAAAAGGAATAATGTTCCATTCCGTTGAACGGGTAGCACCTGCTTCATTTCCGCACCATCTCAAATCTTCTTTTCCGAATACGATTGCTTCAGGAGCGAGTTTATGGATCAACTCTCGCCAAGCTGGATAATTATATTTCTGCCCTCCTTTTGTCTTCGGATGTGCGCCATCAAACCAAACCTCATGGATTGGACCATATTCCGTTAATAGCTCAAATAATTGATTTAAAAAATATTCGTTATAATCATCCACCTCAAACTGAAAACTGGTTTTATTGGCAAATGGTCTGCCTTCCACTTTTCGGGGGATGGTTCGCGTTGTATAGCTACTTAAATTACCATACAAGCCTTTCTCATTTTCGATTTGGTATAGATCAGCTGGGGATAAATATACCCCTAATTTTAATCCATATTTTCTGCATGATGTCGCAAGTTCCTTCATAATATCCCCTTTTCCTTCCATAAAACCTGTGGACATAATGCCATGATCGGTATAACGACTTTGCCATAATACAAATCCATCATGATGTTTTGCAGTAAATATCACTTTGGTCATTCCAGCTGCCTTCATACTTGCACACCATTGATCCGTATCCAAATTCTTCAGGTCGAAAATCCGTGGATCTTCCTTACCATTCCCCCATTCCATTCGTGTGAATGTATTTGGACCAAAATGGATAAAGGAGATGAATTCATCTTTTAAAGCATCATATTGATTCTTGGTGGGAACCACATGGGCAGCCTTACGGATCAATTCTTCGGGGCTATCGGAAGCTAAAATTTGGTAGGTGTTTTTAATAGGTAAAGAGTTTCCTTTTAATAGGTTCTGTGCATAAGAGGCTTGGCTCCATAAGCCTAATAAGGCAATTACAGCAAAATGTTTCTTCATAGATGTATAGGTTATTGATGATCAACCAAAGGGAAAGCATAAAAAGAAAAAGCATAGCGAATAAAACAGGTTTAGGTTGCTATGCTCAATCTTTTATTGTCCTAAATTAGTTCCCAGATGGTAAACTAACGTAAAACTAAGCCATTACATCTAAAAAAGATTACACGATTTTACCTAAGTAGTAAAGGTTTTTAACATGTTATACATAAACCTTATTCTTCATAGAGTTTTTCGGCATTCACCCCAATGGATAAAAGCGATTGAAGAATGGCATAGCAACGCAGATTGATCCCCCGAACAGATACCAAATAGCCATCGATATAGGGAGCGATTTGCCAATCTTTGATATCTACCAGATCGTTCAATACTTCTTTAACCTTACTTAATTGGTTCTGGCTAATGGTACTGATTTCAAATTTTAAATTGTCCATAATATTTTCCTCCTATGTTGTGTATAAGTAAATAGATAGCTCAATATTGTTGAAAATGGGACCATGAAGCTATGGTCGGTGATTCTGAATCTGATCACAAGAAATTAACTATCAACAATTTACAAAGAAATCGCATTACATACAATAGCTTTACCGAAAAAAAACACAAAAATATTTAAAAATTTTATGAACGATTTTTTAACTCTCCTGTTCTATAAAAAACAAGGAAAGGAAATCAATATGGAATCACAAGATTTTAATTTTAAAGGCAAATGGGATGTTGTTAAGGAAAGAATCAGGGAAGAATTTCCAGATATTCCTGAAGAAGACTTCAACTACCAAGAAGGAAAAGAAGAAGATGTTTATGGCCGGTTTCAACAACGGTTTGGAAAATCTAGACAGGAAATCCAAGACTGGTTCAATCGCCTAGACAAAAGATAAACACACATTATCTATCATATAAACAGAAAGCCTCCGTTTTAAAAACGGAGGCTTTTTTTAGCAAACTATGCATGCCCACTCATCAGGATTAATCATTTGATTCTTTTGTTTTTTTCAATTTAGGTTTTAGGGTATCATTAATTACCGGTTTTGGACCATCTTTCAATGAACCACCATTGGAAAGCGCTTTCGCTTTTCCAAATGATCATTCAATAGCCCAATTTTGCTTCCGGCCCATTCCCTAAAAGTAGAATCTGTAATCGCTTTATCATTGCTCGCATCCGTAAATAATTTGATGGCTTTTTCATGTGATTTGACCATCGCCTGTTTAAATCGTTGGTCGTAATTGTCGGTTTCATTTTTCAATGAATCCAATTTTTCTTGATGTTTATCATCCAAGTTATCTATTACCATCAAATCCTTGGATTTTGCATAGGCAGCCAATTCATCCAGAATGGTCTGATGTTCATCGATCATTTGCTGTGCGAATTTTTTAATGCCTTCATTGCTTGATAATGTCAACGCCTGGTTGGCTGCAGCAATCTCAAACCTGTTTGCCATACTTGCTTTATTGACGAAATCCAAGGTCGCGTCAATCTGTTTAAAGGCCATGATTGTTAGGATTCCCAGAACCATAACAATACCTACTAAATACTTTTTCATCTTTATATCGTTTAGAAATTCATCTTCACTTTTCTTTTTGAACACTTTGATTATCATTCCGTTAGCAAATGATCCAAAAATAAGTATAAACCGCAATGAACTAAACATTGCGAGGGTGTGTTCATTGCTCAAAGTCATACATCGTTAATCAATTAATAATTAGTACATGGAAGTTTTAAGGGATAAAAATATTTTTCTTACTGGAGGCACCGCAGGTATTGGGAAAGCTACAACCTTGTTTTTAGCAGAAAAAGGTTATAAGGTTTTTATTGTTGGCAGAAATTCTGAAAAATTAGAGCAGCTGATGGAGGAAGCTCGATCTGCCGGCGTTGAAGACCGAATCAAATTCCTTTTGCAGGATCTCGCGGATTATGAAGCCTGGAAAAAAATCTTGCCTAATCTGTGGGACGTGCATGGTCCATTTCACATCTTGATAAATAACGCGGGTATTGGCTTTGCAGGCATCTCTGATGCAGATGCCGAAAGCTTGGTCTACATGACCAAAACAAATTTGGATGCCTACCTCCTATTGGCTGGATTTTTTGCCAAAAAAATGAAGGAAGAAGATATCGAAGGCGACATCATAAATATAGGGTCGATGAGTGCAGATGATAGAGGTGGCAGTAGCACAGGATATGTCGCTACAAAAGCAGGCATACAAGGGTTTACCGAATCACTAAGAAAGGAAGTTAATCCTGATAACATCAGGGTCAGTTTAATCGAACCTGCAGCAGTTGGTACGGATATGCAAAAAATCAGTGCGGAGGAGCAAGCAGAAAAAGAAGAAAATCGAGAAATGCTCAAAGCGGAAGACCTAGCTAAACTGATCCATTTCATATTAGAGCAAGATCGAAGAATCACTTTCCCAGAGATTAAAATAAAAGCATTACGACAGTATATTTAAATTACCAGGAAAAGGGATTTTTCGGAACTCCATCAGTAAGTTACAAGGAAATTTGTGGATAGTTATGGCTTAATCTTTTTGGGTTCTTTAGGATGTTCATGTGCATCTGGCATATCGTTCAGTTGTTCCATCTGGGGATCAACACCTGCCTCGCCGTCTGCATCCTGGTTTTTCTTCTGCTTTTCCAATACGGATGTTAAACTCTTTTTACGTTTCGGTCTGTCTTCTTGGACAATCCCTACTTTCTTGTTTTCGTTCTTTGTTGCCATGTCTGTGTTAATTAATCATGTCCTTCTGTTTTAACGATCTTATTATAGATCCCAAATAGCAAGAATGGAGCTACCCATTGCCCTACAAACAATGCCCCATGTTTATGACCTGTACATTTCAATACAGCAGATCCGACCATAGCTCCAACTGCCAGGCATAAATAAAATTTGGAAGGCAATTGTGCCGTAACATTTTCAATGGCTTTGGTTGTCTCGCCTTCGTTTAAATTTGGATTGTTCATTGGATTTTCCATCGCTGTAGATTTTTATTTCTAAGGGCGAGTGAATCTCGCCCCTTTCTTTAAATGGAAAACCTCACAGCCCAGATGGTTGTCCTTAAATCATAAACAAGTACTTATCCCGCCTGCAAGTATTAATCCGGTGAAGCTAAAAGTGCATTCAACAATTCATCTAAACAAATTGTTGCATAAGTCGATTCATGATCGGAGTAAGCATAAGGTAAAATCAATTGATTATTATGGATGATCTGTCCGCAAGAATATAATACATTTGGCACATAACCATTTCGTTCCTCTTCTGTAGCAAAAAGTAAAGGTTCTTTCAACTTTCCGATAACCTTTGTTGGGTTTTCCAGATCCAGCAATAAAGCACTCAACACATACTCTCGCATAGGACCTACGGCATGTGTAATAACCAGCCATCCTTTATCCGTTTCTAATGGAGACCCGCAATTACCCACTTGGATAAATTCCCATGGATATTCGGGTTCTGCAATAAGGATGACATCTTCATGCCAATTATTGATCGAATCAGAATAGGCGATATAACTGTTTTCGCCATCGACCCTACACAACATCGCATACTTACCCTTTATTTTCCTGGGGAACAATGCCGCACCTTTATTAGCTATTTTTCCATTGACCGGTTGAATTTTAAAATTCACAAAATCCTTGGTGGAAAGTAATTTCGGTAAAATGGAATGTCCATCATATGCCGTATAGGTCGCATAGTAGGTCACTTTTCCTTGATCATTCACAAATCGAACAAAACGGGCATCTTCAATCCCATTCTTTTCGGTATCACTGATGGGAAAGATGACTCTTTCAGAAATGGAAGTATCCAAGGAATAGGATATCTCATAATGAGAAGATGCGACCCACAGGATCTGCTGCATAAGGATTTCGTTATCAGGACTCAATTCATTTTCTCCACGGATTTCCTTTACATATCGGATTAATTCATCATAAGTGAATGTATCGGGAAATTTGTTTTTTATAACTTCCACGATCTCCCCTTCGGCTTTATGGAGCTGAAATAATTTATCCAGAAATTCTTGCTTTTTATACCGATGATTTTTGATATGCTTAGGTTTATCCAATAAAATCCCTACTTCATCCAGATGGATATCCAAATTCTTATCGATGATAGCCGTCCGAAACACAATGGAAGATAAATGGCCTTCTCCTACTGCACGAAAACTTAAGATTACTCGCTTTTCCCCCTCCTGAGTCTGTGTCTGGTCCGGTGATAAAATAATGGACGGATTAAAGTAGGCCGCTGCTTCAATGGAATATTCCATCGTGAAATAGGAACCTATCAGCATTTTTTCAATGTCTGTCAATTTTCTTTTATCCAGATTCAACTCCTTGAAGGTGTTATCCATGAGGTTGAAATTCTTTTCCAGAACATTCAGGATACTCCGATGTCTACGGGCATAATTCCTTAAAATCTGGGTTATGAGGGCAAGTTTTTGGTCATCTGACATACCAAGAACTCGGTTTACGATTTTTTTTGCCCTTTCCTGTGGCAATAAAAATCTTCTCGCTAGTACACGGTCTAATTTTGGTTTAAAAAAGCTGTTTTTTCTATTTACTGTTATTCCCATTGGCCTCCTCTTTAAATAAATAATACATAAAGAACAAAATCTTTTTAAAAGTGTTCTATTGATAAGCAATCATATGCACTTTATACATTTAACTATTTTATTTTAAGCATATCTATGAAAGTATTAATTATTGGAACATATCTTCCGCGGCAGTGTGGGATTGCAACTTTTACCCATGATCTCTATAAATCCTTGATCGCAAACGGTCAGGAAGTGGATATTTTGGCGATGATTGACCAATCAGAGCATAATCATCCCAAAGAGGTCAAGTACAAGTTGCTGAGAGAAGAGAGGCAAGCTTATAAAGAAGCTGCGGCATGGATCAATGCCCAAAAATATGATGCTTGCATCTTACAGCATGAATTTGGAATTTTTGCTGGGGATGCCGGTAACTATATTTTGGAATTGATCAATGAACTGGAGGTTCCATTAATTAGTAACCTACATACCGTTCTGGAAAAACCATCGGTAGATGAACTGGCTGTCATTCAAAAAATTGCTGCTAAAAGTGATAAAATAACGGTAATGACCAAACGAGCCATCACTATGTTGAATCAGGTTTACCATGTTCCTTTTCACATGATACAGGTTATTCCCCATGGAATCCCCAACTTTAAGATCAGCGCTCAAGAAGCAAAAGAGGAACTCGGATTGGAAGATAAAACAGTGATGTTGTCTTTTGGTTTATTAGGACGGAACAAAGGCTATGAAGTAGCTATTGATGCGGTATCCCAAGTTAAACATGATAACTTTGTTTACATCATCCTAGGCGCGACCCACCCCAATGTATTATTGGCCGAAGGCGAAAGTTATAAGAACAGTTTGATGCAACAAGCTGCAGATTTAGGATTGAATGGGAAGGTATTATTTGTAAATAAATATGCTAGTGATAAATTATTACAGACCTATTTAAAGGCATGTGATATCTATGTAACTCCTTATCCAAATGAAAACCAGATCAGCAGTGGAACATTGACCTTTGCATTAGGTGCTGGAGCAGCTGTTCTCTCGACCCCATATTGGTATGCTGTTGATTTATTAGCAGAGGGTAAAGGTAAATTGTTCGATTTCAACAATGCCAACCAATTGGCGTTGAGCATCAACCAACTTTTGGAAGATCCTCTTCATATGGCTTCTTACAGGGAGAAAGCATTAGCTTATGGTAAGACCATTACCTGGAAAAATATTGGTAAAAAACAGATCGCATTGATCCATACGATCATAGAAAAACGTCCAATTTCAAAATCTAAGAATATCATTAAGGATCTAAAAAATCAAATATTGCCCATGGGAATGAAATTGATTTCCCAAAGGAGCATTGTAAATAATTAAATGGATACTTTAACAATAAATACAGCAGAGATAGATCGGCGTTTGAATAACTTTTATTACAGTAATCCAACGATTGATCTTTCCTATATCGAAAAAATTAGTTCTTCAACCGGTATTTTTCAACATGCCAGTTTCAATATCCCGAATTACCATCATGGATATTGTATAGATGATAATTGTAGGGCCTTATTATTATTAATGATGGCCCAAAAACAGGAAAATCTCGGAATAGAACATCCCTTGTTCTCCAGCTATCTTTCCTTTATTTTCTATGCACAGAATGAGGATGGATCCTTCAAGAATTTCATGTCCTATGATCTTCGATTTTTGGAAGATAAAGGCTCTGAAGACAGTCAAGGCCGTACGATTTGGTGCTTAGGTTACCTATTGGGGAATGAATCATTTGATCATTATTGGCCAGTTGCGCGTGGAATATTCGACCGAGGCATAGATCAATTATTGGAACTCAAATCGGCAAGGGCCATTTCTTATGCACTATTAGGCTTACTGCATTATCAGGAAAGATATCCTGAAGATCAGCATGTTTTGAATCTTATTCAATCTTTAACGAAATTTCTGGAAGTGGAGTTTCAGATGTGTGCTACCGATGAATGGCCATGGTTTGAAGAGATAATTTCCTATGATAATGCCATGATCCCCTTGGCCTTATTCCGTGCTGGAAAACAACTAAATAATCAAGAACTATTGATCATTGCTGAAAAAAGTTTCGACTTTTTAGACAGTATACTATTTCGAGGAGATCATCTTTCCTTAATCGGTAATGAGAACTGGTTGAAAAAAAATGGGGAAGTATGCACCTATGGTCAACAGCCTATTGAAATTCCCGGAATATTATGGTTATACCAAGAGGTTTATAATATAGATCCCAATCCGTTATATATTGACAGGATCAAACGTTCGTTTCTGTGGTATTTAGGTTTGAACGATCAAAGGATGAGTTTATTCAATGCACAGGATAATTCGTGTTATGATGGATTAGAAAGTTATGGCGTGAACAAAAATCAAGGTGCAGAAAGCAATATATCCTTTTGGATGTCTTACTTATTGATCAAGGAAATGATATTTAAAGAGGGTCTTATCAGCAGGATGCAAACAGATATTTAATAAAAAAGGAAGGTCAATTACCTTCCTTTTTTATTTTGTTGACAATTCATAAATAGCATAAATGATGGCCAAAATAACCACAGCTATAATAATGGTTGTCCTAATATTCATGGCTGCCGGTTTATCATCTGCCTCTTTATCCAATATTTCTGGAGCTTCCGTAGGATCGACCGAATCGGCTGCATTTACTTTCTTGTTGTTTTCGTCTTCATTTCTCATAATTATCTGTTCTTTTACATAATAACAGATAATTAAAAGTTTTGTTCGAACGTAGAATCCGAATTATGCTTTTTTGCCTTTGAATGAACCAAATATCTTTTTAAATATAGTGACCACAATGACCACCAAGATACCGATCACTAACCCAAATCCAAACTCCTTTAATGTAGCAGGAACGTTAGGTAGCATATGGTGGAAATAGTCAATATTATGAACAAATATACCGCCGGAAACCAATAATAAGGCTATTGTACCAATTACGGCTAATGCTTTGATGACAATGGGCAATAGCTTGACAAGGGCATTTCCTACTGTATTTCCAAACCCTTTCTCGTTGGAACGTTTAATAAGACTATAACCTAAATCATCCATTCTGACAATTAAGGCAACAATGCCGTATACCCCTACTGTTGCCAAAATAGCTACTACGGAAACAGTAAGAATTTGTACAGTTAAAGGGCTATCCAATACGGTTCCTAAAGCTAATATCACGATCTCTACGGATAGGATAAAGTCTGTAGTAACCGCTGATTTAATCTTTGCGTTTTCCAAAGCCTCTCCCTCTTCTTCTTGTTCCTTTACGACTTCAACCCCTTTCTTCTCCCGATGGAAAAGATAATGTATGATTTTTTCGGCGCCTTCATAAGCGAGGTATAGACCTCCCAGGATGAGGATATATTTTATAATCACCGGAAAAAAAGCATTCAATAATAAGGCGATTGGTACTATGATAAGTTTGTTGATGAAGGATCCTTTGGTAATAGCCCAAAGAACGGGGATTTCTCGAGATGCTAGAAAACCGGTTGCTTTCTCAGCATTCACGGCCAAATCATCTCCCAAAATTCCAGCCGTTTTACGTGTAGCGATTTTACTGGCTACCGCCACGTCGTCCATCAATGCTGCGATATCGTCTAAAACTGCAAATATTCCTGATGCCATATGTCTCTGTTAATGTAATTTTTTTCCTAAAATAAAACTTCTAATTGAGGAAACGAATATCTATTTTAAATGTTTATCATTCTTTGCTTTTTTGTATTTTCATAAAAATTAAAATCCTATGTGTTATCATACTGGCGCTCCATCGAAATCTGATTTGAAGAATAAGTATCCAAAAAAGAAAATCACCTATGAGAATGATAAGGAGATTTTTCATGTTTCAGGTTTTAGCAGGCCTTTCTTACCTGTCACCTTAAATGCACGGGAGAATCATATTGAGTCGGCAAGATGGAAACTTATTCCATTTTGGGTAAAGACTGAAGCCGATGCGGCCAAATATGCAAATACCTTGAACGCCGAGGGAGAAAGTATCTTTGAGAAGGCTTCTTACAAGAACTATATCCTTAAAAATCGAGGATTGCTTTATGTGACTGGTTTTTATGAACCGCATCAGGTCAAAGGCAGCAAAGTCTCCGATAATTACTTTATCTATGCGCCCAATAAAGAAATCATGACCTTAGGGATTGTATATGCTGATTTTTTAGATCAGCAGACTGGAGAGACCTATCCTACTTTTTCTATTATTACGACCCCTGCTAACCCCCTATTGGAGGAAATCCATAATCTTAAAAAAAGAATGCCGTTGATTATTCCTGAAGATAAACAAGATCAATGGCTGTTTGCCAATCGGAAAGAAGATATTCAGAAGTTGATCAAACCTTATCCACATGATTTGGGAAGCCATCAGGTTTATCGGGTTACGGGTGCTCGGAATGAAGAAACAGATCGTCCAGAAATTCAATTCCCAGTTTAGTAAAAGTAGCGCTTACCTGTCATCCTGAGCGTAGTTTGCTTGTCATCCTGAACGTCGTTTGCTTGCCATCCTGAGAATTAAAAATTTGAACTAAATTTATCGGAAGGTGATGACATTTAGTAACTTAGTTCATTGACCATTCTGCAGTTTGACCGGACTATCGTATAGTGCATCTTGCCTGTCCCTGAGCTTGGTTCCATAGATTGAGGCATTGGAGTTTGGTACATCTTTTAGATTGTCCGTATGGTAGCCTGCCGTTTATTTTTCCTCTATGGGCTTAATGGTTTCACATTTTAATTGATGTGCCATGAAAATCATTCACGATCATGCTGCGGGGATCGATATCGGTTCACGCAGAATCTTCA
>NZ_PEAZ01000052.1:0-181291 GCF_002734245.1 Sphingobacterium sp. 1.A.4 | reverse complement strand
CTGCCCGATGCGCAGTGGGTGCCATAAAGCTAAAGGCGATCGGCTCATTGAAGTGAACCACAGGCTCAATCAGCTCAAGGATAAAGCCCGGGAAAGACTGCTATCGGAAGAGGGAATGTACCATCGGAGCAAGCGACCCATAGAAGTGGAAGCTGTTTTCGGTCAGATGAAAAGCAACAACAGGTTTACCCGGTTCACAATGAAAGGACTGGAGAAAGTCGCTGTGGAGTTCGGATTGATGGCCATTGCCCATAACCTCAGAAAATGGGCAAAAAAGTGGAAAGACAAAGCTTTTATCGGTAAACCAGGTGGCAAAAACTCCCTGTTTGCGATAAATCAAGCCATCAACATGCTGAAAAGTACAAAACATCGACTTGCAGCCTAATATTGCTCATGAAATTATAATGGAGCTCCAGAAAGGTATAAAACAGAAGAAGGTGCCTTTTTAGACACCTTCATTTTTTTTGATTCTTAATCGTGCCATCGTTTTGAGGAGGAAAAGGGGAGGCAAACTCTTTGTATCGGTAATATAATATGTGGTAAAAATTATTTTTATAAGATTCCGAATCCAGTTCATATTCCTATTTTCAAAATCTAAAAATTTTATTTTAAAATCCTATCGAGCAATCAATTTCCATATACTCTGCCAACCTTCCGAATTGTTGATGTGTTTTCCCAAAACCTTAGGACAATACGATTTTGTTGGATTATCTTGGTTCAGAACAATATTTAATCGATAATAGGGATCAACCATATGGATCTCTGTAATGAATTTTCGTTTCAGAAAGATATTTTGGTGAAATTTTTGTTAATCTTCCAATTAATCCGATTGTATGAATAGAAAGATCCTATGTTTTCTCATAAATGGTAAAGAATTGCTCGAAAGGAAGGACAGTCTACCTGAATTACTATCTTCCTTCGAGATCCTAGATGTATCGAAGATCATTGAAACTGCTCCGGGTCATTTTGTATTGGACTCAAGGATCTTTGTTCCTCCGACCTTGGAAATTGAAAAAATATGCCCCATATCTGAATACTTTTTTTTTGATACAGTTCTGTTCTATGACAACCAAATAGCGGAAATCTTCAAAAACAGGAAAAGTGATTTCCATCAATTCCGTATATCCAAGAAGGAGGCCGCACATTTGAAGGCGATTAACGATATGATTAAGACCTACCAGAATGACGATGAGGAAGAATCAAAGGAACTGTTGATCTCGAATCTTTTGAAGAATAATGTGCTCCATTTGAAAAAGGTGTTCGAAAAATCAAAGGATTTAGGTAGGAATGGTCCAGTTTCTGATAATGTCCCGATAACTTATCTTAACACTGCAGTAGCCTTCAAAGGACTGGTAGCATTAAATGCAGTAAAGGAGAAGGGGGTGACTTTTTATGCTGAATCCCTAAATATTACAAATAGGACCCATTCTAACATAACCAGAAAGGTTATGGATAGATCGCCTAAGGAAATAATAGATAGTTACCTCATTGAGCTTGGACAAAAAATGCTGGAGGATACAGGACTATCAATCAAGGAAGTTTCCTATTCATTGGGTTTTAGATCAGCAAACGGGTTCAGCATATACTTCAAAAAACTTTATGGAAAATCGCCAACAGAATATAGGGAATTTCTAGGACAGGGATTATAGGAATCCATAATATACTTAAATTCAACGCACCCCGCCCGGGATATCCTGTGAAAACCGGAGCTGTATTTTGTTCCATTTCCATCGTAAAAAGATGACCACTGGAAATACCCGGATTGGCCCAGGAGCAATTTTTTGAAATGTCCAAAAATCCATGGGGAATTAAGAGTGTGGAACAGGTATTGACTAATCCCTCATCGGCCTTAGTAATAGTAATTCTGTTTGAAAATTTTGTTTTAGGGAGGGAGATCATTGATTTTTACCATTCCTGAATGGTACAGGAAAAGGTACCTTAAAAATAAACCAGAATAAATTCGGTCTACGAGGAATATAAATCGGGCTGTTCCAGACGATGGCCCCAATTAGGGGGGAGTTGAAAAGAGGAAAGTGAGTTTTTTCGGGGTGGTAGGCAATTCGGTAGAATGTGGACTGGAATGAACTGGGAGAACCGGGTATCTTGGTTTTTGCACAGTAAAATCCATTTGATCTAATATATATTAAATCTTCCAAAGGCTGGATCCCACACATCCTTGATTCCAGTTTCGCTAATCGTACAGGTTGTTGATTTGATCTTTGGACCAAAGGGTATTTCATGGTCCAGTTGTAGATGATATAAATATCCTTAAATTCGCAGTGCCATTTTGCTGGTATTGACCGTGCAAGAACGTTGGGTCATGGGCGATTGTTGGGAAAGATCCTTGTTCAAAAAATATGATACTGATTAATTTCTATTCTTTGTGAAAAGTTTTCCTTTATTTATCAAGCAGATTTATATCAAAATAATCCGTCTCTACAGATTGGTCCTGTCCCATAGGAAAGTATATTCGGAAAATCCCTACATTCAGAACAAAAGGAATCAGATGGTCCGGACTATTGCTTGGATATGCGTATTCCCTACATTTTATTTTGCATTGGTTAACCTAGAAGATCAAAGGTTCTTGTTGGCATCCATAAATATCCTGAATTCCCTAAGTTCCGCCACTGTTCTCGTACTCTTGCACTATCGGAGGTTTGAAAGTGCGAAGGCAGTTCTGCTTGGGTTCAATTTTATATTTTTTCTTGCCGGTGCTATCTTATTCAAGAATGGTGCGGAATATTTTCTGATAAGTATCCTCGTGGCCTCTATGATGCTCTATGATCAAAGAAAGGTTCACATCTTCTTTGGTGCAATGGTAGCGGTATCAATGGTTGCCATATTTATCCTGGGCGAAAGGGTGAACATCACTGAACCTTTGCCAAGGGCAAGGGTTCTGGTCAACATGATTAGTTCAATAGGATTTATCATTTTGGTTACCAATTCTTTTCTCCAGATCATAAAGAACAACATTCTGAAGATCCAGAAGCAGAAAAGAGCATTGAAGGAATCCAATCAAGAGAAGGAAAAAGTGTTTTCTATTATTGCCCATGATGTGAAAAGCCCTTTGGCAAGTCTTGAAAACCTGGTGCTTGCCCTGAAACATCATATCTTCAACCAGGAAAAATCCATCGAATTCATCAGCGATATCCATGCCCACATCCTAAAGCAGAATCAGATCCTGGATGATCTTCTAAAATGGGGTAGCAGTAATGTAAAGGGCGCCACGGGTGAAAAAACGAAAGTCTGCCTATTGCCAGTTGTAAATGATACCATCAATAATTTTCAGGAACAGATAAAAAGGAAGAGCCTCCATGTTTCCTTGGAGATCTCACCCGAGGATTCTGTCGTTGCGGATATGGAACACATTCGCATAATCATAAGGAACATATTGAGCAATGCGATAAAATTCAGTTTTTTTGGGGGGAAGATAAAACTATCGGTCAAGGTTGAAGGGACTAGGACGTATATATCTATAATCGACCATGGTATTGGGATAAGTATGAAAGATTTGTCCACGCTATTCAAATCTGTTCAGAGGAATTCATTAGGGACTGCAGATGAAAGGGGATCGGGGATTGGACTTCTGTTGATCAAGGACCTGATTGAACGGAACCACGGAACTGTAGAGGTACAGAGTAAACCAGCAGAGGGCACCGTTCTGCGAGTGGGATTTCCAAATGTGCCCCAAATTGGGAAAACTTGACCTATTAGATGCCCTCCTGCCTGTACTTTACAGCAAAAAGGCCCTTTGGCAATGGTTTGGCAGACAGATAGGCTCCCCTGATAAAGATCTATCCTAGATTTTTTTCTGTGGATAGATCCTTTCCTCGATCCCCAAGCTTTGATTTAGGTACACCGGAATGCTCGTAGCTCAAAATCCATTTAGGATTCTTTTTAAAGGAAGCCTGGAACACGCTAACTGTACTATTTTCTGGCTAACATTCTGTTAATAGTCCTCCATTTCTTTAATGACATGAAGAGGGATCAGCCCAGTGCTGTTTCAAAGTCCTTAATAAGGTCCTCTATGTTTTCAATACCCACTGAAATACGTATAAGTCCCGGATATATACCAGATGTCTGCTTTTGGTCCTTATCATGGTGGCCGCCCCACATACTTGCTGGATGTACCACCAAGGATTCTACTCCTCCCAGACTTGCGGCATTGGCAAAAATGGTCAATCTGTTCAGGACCTCTTGAGCATAGGAATATGCCTGTTCATCATGATCAGCCGATAGTTCCACACATAACATGCCCGTTCCTCCATTCATCTGTTTTTGTGCCAATGCATATTGTGGATGTGAACTCAACCCAACATAGGCTACTTTTTTGATGCGGGGATGTTTATCCAGCCATTGTGCCAATTCAAGGGCATTCTCATTGATCTGTCTAACCCTCATAGCGAGTGTCTTCATCCCCCTTAACAACAGCCAGGAATCAAATGGGCTTAAAGATCCCCCCAGGACCAAGGATCTCCGCCATACCTTGTTTATGTAAGATTTTCTACCGCACACAGCTCCAGCAGTAAGGTCACTATGCCCCCCAAGATATTTCGTTGCGGAATGCACGATAATATCTATACCAAAATCAGCAGGCGTCTGGTTGATCGGAGAGGCGAAAGTATTGTCCACCATCGTGGTGATCTGTCCTTTCTTTCCCAGTCCGGCAATGAATGCAAGGTCTGTAATGTCAAGGTTTGGATTGGAAGGGGTTTCCACATAGATCAGTTTTGTGTTTGGCTGAATGGCCTTTTCAAAGGCCTGGTTGTCCTTTTGGTCCACATATGTAACCTCTACCCCAAAATCCGACAGGAATTCCTTAAAGAAGAGCATAGCGCCGGAGTAAAGGGAATGCTGGGTAATGATGTGGTCTCCAGTTTTCACCACGGTGAGAATTGCCGTACTGATCGCCGCCATGCCTGTGGCCAAGACCAGCGCATCTTCCGTCTTCTCCAAAGAGGCTAATACAGCGGCCGCCTGGGAGTTGGTCGGATTACCATGCCTATGATAAAATCCAGGATGTTTTGTCTCCGATGCAGCGGTAATGTATTGTTTTAGGTCCTCATCTGCAATATATGTGGACGTTTGGTAAATTGGTGTAACAACAGCTTTACTTTCATTGAATTCACTTCCTTTGTGAATGAGGTCGGTTTCTAAATGAGCCATAATAGGTTGATTTAAAATAAAGGCCTAAAAATTAAAAATTATTCCTATAAATCCTTAATTTGAAGACCTAAATATGTATAATATTTTAATCTAAACAGTATTACTAAATTATGAAAAGATTGCTCAGCATCATAGGCTGTTTTTTCACTATTTGTGTTATGGCACAGGTGAAATCGCCCTCCGAGTTCCTCGGTTATCAGGTGGGTACCAAAGTTACGCCTTATTGGAAGGTCTTGGACTATTATGCGTACATCGCCAAGGAATTCCCCAACCAAGTGAAAATGGAGTCCTATGGTACTTCTATTGAGGGGAGGCCGTTGCAGGTTTTTTATGTTTCTTCCGCAAAGCATATTTCGAAATTAGAGGAAATCAGGAACAATAACCTAAAACTTGCCAAGGCTTTGGAAGGGGAGGGAAGCAGTAACATTCCTGCAATTATCTGGATGAGCAATAACGTCCATGGAAATGAAACTTCATCTATTGAAGCTTCCATGCTGACCCTTTTCGAATTGCTCAACCCGAAGAATCAAGAGACAAAGCGCTGGTTGGAAAACACCTTGGTCATCATCGATCCTTGTCTGAATCCGGATGGGACGGAACGGTATAACAATTGGCATAACGGTGTTGTAGGCGCGCAGTATAACCCGGAACTGTATGCCCGGGAACATCGGGAACCATGGCCTGGAGGTCGATTGAACCACTATTATTTCGATATGAACCGCGATTGGGCATGGCAGACCCAACAGGAAAGCAGGCTACGTGCGGTGATCTATAACAAATGGCTGCCGCATATTCATGTCGATTTTCATGAGCAGGGCATCAATGCACCCTATTATTTTCCGCCAGCGGCAGAACCTTTGCACGAGGTGATTACCCCATGGCAAAGGGAGTTTCAGACCACCATCGGAAGGCACAATGCAAAATATTTTGATTCCAAAGGTTGGCTATATTTTACCAAGGAACGTTTTGACCTGTTCTATCCTTCTTATGGGGATACCTATCCGATTTATTCAGGTGCTATTGGGATGACCTTTGAAAAGGCCGGTAATGGATCTGCCGGTTTGGGGGTGTATACCGATAATAAGGATACATTGACCCTGGTTGATCGCGCAATCCAACATCATGCATCCGGTATCAATATCGTGGAAGTGGTATCCCAGCATGCGGACAAGGTCGTGGCGGAATTCAAGAAGTTTGGTGAAGATGCCATAGCAGGTAAATTATCCTCCTATCATAGTTATGTGATAAAATATGATGCTGCAAGGGAAGGCAGTTTGCGGGCTCTTTTGAAATTATTGGATAAGAACCAGATCAAGTATTATGCAGGATCGGGTTCGGTGAAGGGGATGGATTATTTCAGCAAAAAAGAAGCAAATTATACCCTGTCGGAGAAAGATGTGGTCATTCCGGGAAGTCAAGCTAAGGCAGCATTGATCAGGGTATTGTTTGAGCCTGATGCAAAATTGACGGATTCGGTCACTTATGATATCACCGCATGGGCAATGCCTTATGTTTATGGTCTCCCGGCCATTGCTTCTATGGCGAAACCGGCTAAACTCCAGCCTTATTCTTTAGAAAAGATAGAAAATCGGGCAGCAGCAGGTTTTGGCTACGCGATAAAATGGGATGGGTTTTCCGCAGCACAACTCACGGCAGCCTTATTGAAAAGGAAAATTAATTTGAAATCTTCCGATTATGCCTTTAAGGTAGGAAAAGAAGATTTTCCGCGGGGATCCTTGTTGATCATGAAGAACGGGAATAAGCAGGCCGATGCGGAACGCATCATCAAGGAAGAGGCGGATAAGCTTCAGGTGAGGCTTTTCCCGATCCAATCAGGCATTGTGGAAGGTGGAAGGGATCTAGGGAGCTCCGATGTAAAAACTGTGAAATCCCCTAAGGTGCTGATGATGGCAGGAGAGGGGATTAGGGCAACCAATGTAGGCGAGATCTGGCATTATTTTGATGAGATGCTTAAATATCCGATAACCTTGATCAATCCTTCGGATTTTTCTCGGGTAAAATGGAGCGATATTGATGTGTTCATCATGCCGAATGGTAATTATTCCTTTTTAAAGGATACCAATCAAAGTAAGGAATTTGCGAGTTGGCTGCGGGCAGGCGGAAAGGTGGTGGCATTGGAGTCTGTCGTCGGGCAATTGGCGAGTCAGGAATGGTCGAAGCTAAAGGCTGTGAAAACGGATACCAGTGCGAAGAATAAACCAAATCCCTTGAAAAAATATGCAGATAGGGAAAGAGGCGCTTTGGAAAACTATACGGCTGGAGCTATCTATAAGGTCACATTCGATGATTCACATCCTTTGATGTATGGAATTAAGGATTATTTCACCTTAAAATCAGATGCTAACCTATACCAGTATTTTCAGAACAGTGAAGGCTGGAATGTAGGGTATATCACAGAGGGCTCTAAAGTAAGTGGCTTTGTAGGACACAACCTGAATAAGAAACTGAAGAATGGCCTGGTATTCGGAACGCAGCAGATTGGTCAAGGAACGGTAGTTTACTTGACGGATAATGTCCTTTTCCGGAATTTTTGGGAAAGTGGGAAGCTTTTGATGGCAAATGCTGTGTTTTTGGTAGGGGAATAACCCCTACCAATTATGCCATTTCTTTCAGCAGCTCTATAGCATACTCAATGCTATTGACATTGTTGACCGCAATCCTTAATTGACCTTTCACTTCTTTCAGATTCGCGATACTTCTATGCTTCTGAACAAAGGCCAATACCTGCCCGAATTTTTCAGACTGGTAATAGCTCGACTTCGGATTGCTTACAAAAAATCCTTTTAAGGTATCTTTCTTAAAGGAGATTTTCTCCAATCCGATTTCCTTACCCAGCCATTGCAACCTTAAGGTATTGAACAGTTCGTAAACTGGCGCTGGTACAGGTCCGAATCGATCCATTAAGGATTGTTCAAATGCCTGTAATTGCGTCTCGTCCTTCAGTTTAGCAATATCATTGTACAGGTTATATCTTTCAGATATATTGGTTACATACTCATCCGGGATCAATACTTCCAGATCCGTATCGATCTGGGTAAAGCTTACATATTTACGATTGGTCTCATCGGCAAATAGATCACCAAATTCATCGTCTTTTAGCTCCTGAACCGCTTCATCCAAGATCTTATTGTACATCTCAAAACCAATCTCTGCGATGAAACCCGATTGTTCAGCTCCCAAAAGGTTCCCTGAACCGCGGATATCCAGATCGCGCATCGCCACATTGAATCCTGAACCTAATTCCGAGAATTCTTCAATGGCCGATAGCCTTTTGTAGGCCTCATTGGTCAATGTGGACAATGGTGGGCTCATCAGGTAACAGAATGCCTTTTTATTGGTACGTCCCACACGGCCACGCATCTGGTGAAGATCGCTCAATCCAAACATATGGGCATGGTTGATCATGATCGTATTGGCATTTGGTATATCTAGCCCCGCTTCGATAATCGTGGTAGCAACCAAAACATCGTATTCATGGTTGATGAACTTCAACATTACATCTTCCAGTTCATCACCTTCCAATTGCCCATGCGCTATACCAACTCTCGCTCCTGGGACCAATTTCCGGATCAACATGCCTAATTGAGGAAGGTCTGCCACCCGATTATGGATGAAGAACACCTGTCCGCCACGGTCCAGTTCAAAGCTAACCGCTTCCTGGATCAGACTTTCATTAAACACATGAAGTTCTGTCTGTACAGGCTGTCTGTTCGGTGGTGGGGTAGAAATAATGCTTAAATCCCTTGCTCCCATTAGGGAGAAGTGTAAGGTTCGTGGGATAGGTGTTGCGGTCAAGGTCAGGGAGTCGACGTTTGCACGCATGACTTTCAGTTTCTCCTTTACCGATACCCCGAATTTCTGTTCCTCATCGATGATCATCAATCCAAGGTCCTTAAATTTCACATCCTTGCTCACCAAGCGATGGGTTCCGATAATGATATCCACTTTTCCTTCTTCCAGTCTTTTCAAGGTGTCCTTGATCTGTTTGCTGGATTTGAAACGGTTGATGTAATCGATATTCACCGGAAAACCTTTCAGCCTTTCGGAGAAGGTTCGGAAATGCTGTAGCGCAAGGATCGTTGTAGGGACTAAAACAGCCACCTGTTTGCTATCTGCTACGGCTTTAAACGCCGCACGGATGGCAACTTCTGTTTTTCCGAAACCAACATCACCACAGACCAAGCGGTCCATAGGATGAGGGGACTCCATATCTCTTTTCAGATCATTGGTTGCCTTTTCCTGATCTGGGGTATCCTCATAGATAAAGGAGGCTTCCAGCTCGCGCTGCAAATAGGTGTCCGGACTGAACGCATTACCGGTTTGGGCCTTGCGTTTGGCATATAACATGATCAGGTCGCGGGCAATATCCTTGACCTTCTTTTTCGTCGTTTTCTTTAGTTTGTCCCAAGCATCTGTTCCTAACTTGTTCATCTTGGGAACAGTGCCCTCTTTTCCGGAATATTTGGAAATCCTGTTCAGGGAGTTGATGTTGACATATAGGAGGTCATTATCCGCATAAACCAACCGAATCATTTCCTGCGTTTTACCATTCACATCTACTTTTTCCAACCCCGCATACTTACCAACGCCATGATCGATATGGGTAATGAAATCACCTGGTTTTAATTCTCCAAGCTCTTTTAAGGTGATGGCTTGCGAGCGTTCATAACCCTTTTTCCGCTTATATTTATAATAACGATCAAAGATCTGATGATCGGTATAGCAGGCAGATTTTTGAACATCATCCCTTAAGCCTTCTCTAAGCGCTTTATAGATCGGAGTAAAACTTACTGTCTTATCCAGATCATCTAGAATCGCGTAAATCCGTTCAATTTGTTTGGTGGAATCGGAAAAAATGTAATTGTGGATGCCATGTTTCTCGTTTTCCTTGAAGTTATGGATCAACAGATTGAAGTCCTTGTTAAACGAAGGTTGTGGATGTGTATCGAATTCTAGTTTTTCATCCGCATTGTAAAAAAATTGTTTTCCAAATTCGATGATGGGATATTCGAACAGCATTGCATTGAAATTCTTCTCATCGGTGAATGTAAATCTTGGATCTAACAATTCCGGGTTCGCTTTCAGATCCTTCTCCGTTAAAGCTTTCCAAAATTGGGATGCTTTTTTATAACCATCCTTCAGGATATCCAAGGTGAATTGAACGTCCTTGATCCATACTACGGAGTCCTTATCGATATATTCCAATAAGGAAATATGGTTGTTCGACAAGAATTTCGCCTGTACATTAGGTACAATCGTTACGGTATGGATTTTATTGACGGATAACTGATTTTCAATATCGAAGGTTCGGATGCTCTCAATTTCATCCCCAAAGAATTCGATGCGATAGGGGAGGTCGTTGGAAAAGGAGAAGATATCCACAATTCCCCCACGGATGGCGAATTGTCCAGGTTCATACACAAAATCTACCCGCTCAAAATCGTATTCATACAGAAATTCGTTGATGAAATCGATACTGAGTTTGGTGTTCTGTGTAATGGGCAAGGTGTTCTTTTCCAGATCCTGTTTGTTGATCACCTTTTCGGCAATGGCTTCGGGATAGGTGACCACAATTTTAGGGAGTTCCGAATTTTGGTTCAAAGAACTCAAGGTCTCAGCCCGCTGAAGCACATGCGCGCTATCCAGTTGTGTAAATTCGTAGGGTTTTCGGTAAGAAGCCGGAAAAAATAAGATCTGTTTATCAAAAAGACTTTCCAGGTCGCTCAAGAAATAAGAGGCATCCTCATGTGTAGGAAGGATGAATACATTTAATCTTTTTTCCAGTTGATAACATGCGGCAGCAACCATGGCATCCGCCGAACCCACCAATCCCTTTAAATGGATCTTGGGTCTCTTCCCTTGAATGCTTTGTTGTAAGGCTTTTACTTGAGTGGAATTACTGTATTTTGTTAATAGTTCTTGAATGTTCACGCGGAAAGGATGTTTTTACAAAAATACTAAAAAGTAATTAATCGATGTTCTTCAGCAAAAGATATGACAGATTCCATTTGATGGTTGAGATCGAACTGTAGATCTTCATGTAGTTTGTTGAACAAGCCATTTACATTTTTGACTCTTCCCATAACGTATTTATGAAGCTTCATGCCAGGTAATAATGCAGTTGGTCCAAAAAGAACAGGGAATCTTTCGAAGGCTTCTTGAAGCAAAATCAATCGACACTCCACGACAGAGAACTTATCTTTTGTTACTTTCTCATGTTCATTGATCCAACCACTTGCTTGCCTCATCAAACTGGTCAATTCTCTATAATTACTATATAAAGGCAAGTTCTTTATAGTTGAAGACGCCTGATCGAACAAACTTTCCAATCTTTCCTTTAGGACTTCGATGCGGTCGGCCAGATCGGCCTCATCCTCCAATAATTCATAATGCAATTGCTTTAAGAGCATTTTATCTTTATTGATCAATCGCACCAATAGCTTATCTTTTTCTTTTTCAGATAAGGATAGGACAGCTTGTTTTAAAGGTAGATCTTTATGTAGTGACATGTTTAAAATTAACTATTTTCCAAGAGATACCTTTTATGATAGCAAAAATGGTACTAATTCAAGGGTTTTTAGTCTTCCTATAATAGCAAAAAGTAATTATTACCATTGATAACCCTTTTTGTACCATCCAGAATGGTAGTATTTGTCTATTTTTGTAGCTGATGGCTAAGATACCTGTAATAGAACAATGTACGGTTTCCTACAAGGAGAACAAACACTTCCTCGTTGATCGTTTGGAGGTATATCTGGAGCAGAACAAAAACCTGGTTTTTCCACACCGCCATAATTTTTACCATATGGTACTTTTCCTCGCAGGAGGCGGATCACATGAAATAGATTTTAAAGAGTATGCGGTAGAAAGGGGGCAGGTATATGTGATGGGGCCAGGGCAAGTACATTCTTGGATGTTCCAAGGTGAAATGAAAGGTTTCATTGTCAATTTTGATATTGATTACTTCAAGACACTTTTGGTTCAACAGGATTATGTGGAACGGCTTGGGATATTTTCTTCCTTGACAGAAAGTGTATTTGTATTGGACGAATATCAACTGCGGGAAATCATTAACCTGTTCAGCCAATTATTGGAATTGAATGATCGAATGACTACGGATTTACAAAGGACCTTATTGTTGTTCATTCTGCTAAAACTGGATCAAGCTTATGCACCAAGCTTGGAAGGAAAAAGCTTAGATTACCATCTGGTGCTGATTAAGAATTTTTTGGCCCTTTTGGATCAGCATTTCAAAGAGCTACATTTGCCGAAGGAATATGCGGAATTATTATTTGTAACTCCCAATCATTTGAATGCGGTTTGTAAGGAATACATGGGATTGCAGGCGGGGGAAGTCATTCGGAATCGGATATTACTGGAGGCAAAACGCTTATTGATCCTACCGGATTGGACCATCTCACAGGTTAGTTATGAATTAAATTTTAATGATAATTCGTATTTCACAAAATTTTTTAAGAAAATAGCAGGGATTACCCCTGAAGAATTTAGGAGATCACAATGGAAATAAATACAAACATGGAAACACAATATACTATTCCAAAGGAATTAAAGAGTGCAATTGACGGGAAATGTCCAAGATGTAGAACTGGAAATATGTTTGCTGGCCCACTATTTAGTTTTAAATCAAAAAGGATGTTGGATAGATGTCCGGCCTGTGATTTGAAATTTGAGAAAGAGCCGGGTTATTTTTATGTAGCGATGTACGTGAGTTATGCTTTGAGTGTTGGCGAGTTGATCGCAGCATGTGTCGGTACGTATTTGCTGACCGGTAACTTGGAAAACCCTTGGTTATATGTGATCGTAGCATTGGCCGTAACCTTGATCATGGCGCCTTTTAACAATCGTTATTCACGGATTATCCTTTTGTATTGGATGACACCGATGTTCCGCTTCAATCCGAAGATCTATGCGCAGGTAAAGGAAGAATGAAAGTAAATTTTAGGAAACAGTAAATGGTTTAAAATAGGAAAACCTGTAAATAAGTTACAGGTTTTCCTATTTTAATATCTTACTGGATTGGATTCTCATGCAAATATTTTTCCCATTCCCAGGCAGAAGCCATCATTTCATCAATCCCTAATTGAGCTGTCCATCCCAATTCTTTGGTAGACTTATTCACATCACCCCAAACCTTGATAATATCCCCTTCTCGGCGAGGACCGAATTCGTAATTCAATTTTTGGCCGGAAGCTTTCTCAAAAGCATGGATGGCTTCCAAAACGGAATATCCATTTCCTGTACCCACATTGAAAATATCATAATTACCGTTCGGATTTCCTTTTTCCAATAATTTGATAGCGGCCACATGTGCTTTTGCCAAATCCACTACGTGGATATAATCACGGATAGCAGAACCATCAGGCGTATCATAATCGTTTCCAAAGACCGTTATCTTTTCGCGTTTTCCGATGGCCGTTTGGGTAATGAAAGGCAGAAGGTTTGCCGGAACGCCATTTGGCAATTCACCGATCAATGCCGATTCATGCGCTCCTACCGGATTGAAATAACGTAATGCGATTACATTATAGTTGGAATTCGCCATTGCCGTTTCTTCCAAGATCTCTTCTGCAATCTGTTTGGTGTTTCCGTAAGGTGAAGTCGCTTTCTTTACAGGTGCCGCTTCATTCACTGGCAATACGTCCGGCTCACCGTAAACCGTACAGCTCGATGAGAAAACGAAATTGATCGGCTTTTCTCGGTATGCCTCCAACAGATTGATCAAGGAGAAGAAATTATTATGGTAGTACTTCAATGGATTCTGAACAGATTCTCCAACGGCTTTTGAAGCTGCGAAATGTATGATTCCAGCAATATCAGGGTGCTTACTGATAAAATCATTCACCTTTTCGGTGTCACATAGGTCGAATTCGTAGAATTCAGGCTTTACGCCGATGATCTTTTCGATCTGATCCAATATCTTGATGCTGGAATTGGAAAGATTATCCACCAAAATCGGGGTATAACCTGCCTTATATAATTCCACTACGGTATGTGATCCAATATATCCTGTTCCGCCTGTTACTAATATTTTGCTCATGTTGATGTATTAAGTCTATTGTATGTTGCTATTGAATAATGTCTGAAAATAGTGAATGGTTTTCATTAGACCTTCTTTTCTATCCACTTTAGGTTGCCAATCCAGCACCTTCTTTGCTTTGCTAATATCCGGTCGTCTTTGTTTCGGGTCGTCAATCGGTAAAGGTTCAAAAACAATGCTTGATTGACTGGATGTTAAGGCAATGATCTCTTTCGCCATATCCAAGAGTTCCATTTCATCCGGATTACCAATGTTGATCGGTAAGCAATAATCGGAAAAAAGCAACCTATAGATGCCCTCCACCTGATCGGATACATAGATAAAGGATCTCGTTTGCATACCATCCCCAAATACCGTTAAATCTTTATGCTGTAAGGCCTGGGAAATGAAAGTGGGCAAGGCCCTTCCGTCTTCCAATCGCATCCGGGGGCCAAAGGTGTTGAAGATCCTGGCAATTCGCGTTTCCAAGCCATGAAAATTATGGTAGGCCATGGTCATGGCTTCCTGGAATCTTTTGGCTTCGTCATAAACTCCTCTAGGGCCTACTGGATTTACATTTCCCCAGTATTCTTCGGCCTGCGGGGATACCAATGGATCGCCATATACCTCAGAAGTTGATGCCACCAGTATCCGTGCCTGTTTGCTTTTTGCCAAACCTAATAGGTTATGGGTTCCTAAGGAACCTACTTTCAGCGTTTGAATGGGGATTTTCAGGTAATCGATCGGACTGGCCGGCGATGCAAAATGTAAGATGTAATGTAATTCTCCCGGCACATGTACGAACTTTGAAACATCATGATGGTAGAATTCGAAATTGGGTAATTTGAAGAGGTGCTCGATATTTTTTAGGTCCCCTGTGACGAGGTTATCCATCGCGATGACATGGAAATCCTCTTCAATAAACCGATCACAGAGGTGTGATCCTAAGAATCCAGCCGCTCCAGTTATTAATATTCGTTTGCGCTTGTTCTCCTGCACAATAGTGAAATTGAAAAGGTTTAAATATCTTTGACGAAGATAAGCAATATTTTAACATTATGCGTTTCCTTTACCAAGCAGGCATCTTTTTATACGGGCTACTTTTACGTATCCTGGCACCATTCCATGCGAAGGCTCGGCTTTGGGTAAATGGTCGAAAGGATCTTTTGAAAAAGATCGAGCAAACGGTTGAACCAGGGCAAAAACACATTTGGTTTCATTTTGCTTCCTTGGGTGAATTTGAGCAGGGGAGATCGGTTTTGGAGCAGATCAGAAAGCGTTTTCCGGATGAAAAAATAATTGTAACATTTTTTTCCCCATCAGGATTCGAGATCCGAAAGAATACGCCATTAGCCGATCATGTATTCTATCTGCCAGAAGATACAGCCGGCAATGCCCGAAAATTCATCGAATTGATCAATCCCAAATTTGTCGTCTTCACCAAATACGAGTATTGGTATTTTTATTTCAGGGAGCTGAAAAGACGTAATATCCGTTTGCTGATGATTTCTGCGATCTTTCGGGAAGAGCAGTTGTTTTTTAAGGAATATGGTGGATTTTATAGGAATATTCTTAAAAATGTATCCTATTTCTTTACCCAGAATATGGATAGTGTGCATATGCTGAAATGGATTCGGATAACAAATGCTGGATTGGCCGGAGATACCCGATTTGATCGCGTGGTGGAATTGCCGAAGGAGCATAAGGAGATCGAGGTGGTGCGGGATTTTGTTGGTGATCATCGGGTTTTGGTAGCTGGAAGTACCTGGGGGCAGGATGAAGGATTGTTGAAGGTTTTGATGGATAATCATAAGGGTTGGAAAATGATTTTAGCGCCTCATGAGATCCATAAGGAACATATTACTCAGTTGATGGGCTTGTTTCCTAAATCGCTATTATTCTCTAAATATGAAAGTTATTCCGATATAGAAAAGCAGCAGGCGCAGGTTTTGTTGATCGATAATATCGGGATGTTATCATCGCTTTATGCGTATGGGGATATGGCGTATATAGGTGGGGGATTTGGTGCGGGAATCCATAATACCTTGGAAGCAGCGACCTATGGGATTCCAGTGATTTTTGGGCCAAAGTATTCGAGATTCCAGGAGGCGGTGGATTTGTTGGAGTTGGGTGCTGGTTTTTCCATTGGGAATCAAGGGGAATTGAATGGAGTTTTTGGGGCGTTAATGGCTGATGAGAAAAGGTTGCCAGCCGGAACGGCAGCAAAAAACTATGTGCAGCAAAGGGCAGGTGCAACTCAGATTATTATGAAATATCTGGAAACGGAGAGGTTGCTGGAATAGATACGTCATTGCGAGGAGGCACGACGAAGCAATCTTTCGACTTCGCTCAAGATGACAAGCGGAAAGATTGCTTCGTTCCTCGCAATGACGCGAAAAAAATCCTAATAATACGTATATCTCCTAACCCCGGCAATATGCCTAGCCAATCTCATCACCTGATGAGAATACCCATATTCATTATCATACCACACATAAATCACCGCAGATTTTCCATCAGCAGAAACAATCGTTGCAGGCGCATCCACTACAGAAGCCGCTGTAGAACCCACAATATCCGAAGAAACCAATTCTGCATTTTCGCTATACTTAATCTGCTCCACCAAATCCCCTTGCAATGCTGCCTTTTTCAACAAATCATTGATTTCTTCTACCGAACTTTCCTTCTTCAGTTCCAAACTAAGAATAGCCAAAGAACCATTCGGAACAGGTACACGGATCGCATTAGACGTTAATTTTCCTGCCAAAACCGGTAATACCTTCGCCACAGCACTTCCCGCGCCAGTTTCCGTAATCACCATATTCAAAGCCGCAGCACGACCTCTTCTTGATTTCTTATGCATGTTATCCACCAAGTTCTGATCATTGGTATATGAATGTATCGTCTCAATATGACCCTTAACAATACCAAGGTTTTTTTCAAGAAC
Source organism: Sphingobacterium sp. 1.A.4 (assembly GCF_002734245.1). Taxonomy (NCBI): domain Bacteria; kingdom Pseudomonadati; phylum Bacteroidota; class Sphingobacteriia; order Sphingobacteriales; family Sphingobacteriaceae; genus Sphingobacterium; species Sphingobacterium sp. 1.A.4. The sequence goes on along the minus strand of NZ_PEAZ01000052.1, from coordinate 164,120 downwards.
CGCCAGCACTGGCGAAATTGCATTAGTAGTACAAGATGCAGCAGAAAAGATCCTATCTTTCTGCATATCCGCATCATTTTCATTCACCCCATAAACGATGTTCGAAACACCTTTTCCCGGAGCGGTCAATAGAACCATCCCCGCACCTTTGGCCTGAAGATGTCTTGCCAATTCCTTATCATCACGGAAAGCACCGGTATTATCAATTACCAAAGAATTTTCGATTCCATATTGCGTATAATCAATCTCTTCAGGGTTCTTGGCCGTGATCATCTTCACCGGGAAACCATTCATAATAATGGATTCATTTTCCAGATCAACACGCAATTCCCCATCAAACTGTCCATGTATCGAATCCTGGCTCAACAAATTCGCACGCTTAACCAATGATTTCTCATCGATCACGTCCCGCGTTACAATAGCCCTCAATCGCAATTGTCTTCCGGCTCCAGCCTTGTGGATCAATTCCCTGGCCAATAAACGTCCGATCCTACCAAAACCATAAAGAACCACATCTTTAGGTTCAAAGCTCTGGTGATGAGCTGCTCCCGCCAACTTCTCTCCAATAAAAGAAGGGATCTGATCATCCGAAATCCCTTGTTGACGGATTTCCAATGCCAATTTTCCGATATCTATTCTGGAAGGTGCCAATTGTGCATCAGCAATGGCTTCCGCTACTTTTAAGGTTTCTTCGATCGATAGCGCTTGGTCTGCATAAACCTTACTCTCCTGATGAAGGTTAAGGATAAAACTCACCCGGCGGTCGATCAATTGGTTCCTGAAAAGAACTAATTCTATGGATTGGTTGTACCATAGATCGCTGACAATCTGTATCAGCTTTACGCAGGCATTTTGATTTGATTTGTAACTCTTGATCTGATCTTCAAAAGCAGTTTGTTGTGTCATAATTTTTCAAGCATGGATTATTGCCGCAAAAATAGACATTTTATTAAATAATAGGGGGTAAAATTTATAAATTCGTATTTATTCCGCATTTCGTCCTATCCCAATTAGGATTTTGTTAAAATAAGCCCTTCTTGTTCGAGTTACATTTATTGTAACTAATCAATTACATGAATTAGTTAAAACGTTTTAGTTATTACCTTTAATAAGGCCGAAACGCCATAAACCTAAAGATGATGAACCGAAGATTCCTAAGCAGTATAGCGCTACTCTTTTTGGCATGGCCCAGCAGCGCACAAGATGCAGATCGTGCATTTGAGATTTTAACAGTCAATTCCTGGATTCGGAAAAGCAGATCTATATGGTCTACCCGGAAGGTAAACAGGTAGCAGCTATTTGGACACAAGCCATTTATTGGGATATGGCTATGATTGCTTATGAGAAAACAAAATCTCCACAGTATGCCAAGCTGATCAAACAGCTATACGAAGGTAATTACAAACATTACGATGGCTATAACTGGAACAATACCACTGTATGGTTTATCTATGACGATCTGATGTGGTGGATCATATCCTTTGCGCGAGCTTACGAACTCACGCAGGATCCCACCTATCTGGCACATGCAGTTCTCGGTTTTGAAAGAGTATGGTCTGGAACCCCAAAAGTAGCAGATAAAGGATCCTATGATCCTGAACGAGGAGGAATGTTCTGGGGATGGAAATCCGATCAACGCGGAAAAACAGCCTGTATCAATTATCCTTCGGTAGTGGCTGCGGTCCATCTTTACCGTGCTACAAAAGATAAATCCTATCTGGAGAAAGCAAAGTCCGTGTATGCCTGGTCCCGGAAAGCACTTTTCGATAAACAGCAAGGAAAAGTGGGAGATCATCAGGTTCCAGGACATAAGACCAATTGGACGGTAAACCTATATAATCAGGCGACCTGTATTGGAGCAGGCGTGTTGCTATATGAAGAAACCAAAAACAAGGATTACCTGGAGGATGCAAAGCTTGCAGCGAACTATGTCAAAGATTCCCTGTCGGATCAAGAAGGGATTCTACCTGTTAAAAACGGCATCGAACAAGGAATTTATACCGCCATTTTTGCCCAGTACATCCAGCAGCTATTTCCCTATGATAAAAAAGATGTGTATAAGAAATGGTTAGCCAAAAATGTAGAAATCGCCTGGAAAAACCGCGATGATAGGGGATTGATGGATAAGAATTTCCACCGCAAGGCCCATGAAAAGACCGAGGTTTATGATGCCAGTGCTGCCGTGGCCTTGATGCAGATCCTTCGCTAAACAACACTCCTATAACGACCTATTTATAAAAATCAACCTAAATCTATTTATATGAAATCAGTTTCATTTTTCCTGCTCTCGCTCCTTCTGCCGATCTTCCTTCAGGCACAATCTATAAAGAACAGCCTAAGAGCTCCTGCTTATCCCTTGATCACCTTAGATCCCAATATGAGTGCTTGGTCTTATTCCGACGAACTCTATGAATCCAGTCCGAGACATTGGTCCGATAAAAAATTACCTTTATTGGGTGTCCTTAAAGTGGATAATGAATACTATCGATTCCTCGGTACCGAAGAAATAGAACTCCTCAGCATGCTCCCCAATGGGGAAGATAAACCTTGGGAGGCCAAATACTTGACCCAGGATCCAGTCGGCGACTGGACAGCCATCTCCTACGATGACCAATCTTGGCAGCAAGGAAAAGGAGCTTTTGGTACCTTCGAAAATGAACCCCATAGCAAAACAAATTGGACGAACGCTAAAATCTGGGTAAGAAGGACCTTCGATCTGAAAGAAGATCTATCCAACAGTTCCATCCTCTTGGAATTTTCCCATGACGATGATGCCGAAATATTCATCAACGGCATACAAGTGGTCAAAACTGGTGGTACTGGTAAGAACAAAAGAGTGAAGTTGAACGATGCGGTTATAAAGACATTAAAGCCGGGCAAAAATGTAATTGCCGCCTATTGTTTTAATGGGGGAGCGAATGGGTTTCTCGATGTGGGTTTATTAAAAGAACGTACCGATCAAGCTTTGTTCCCAAAGACGGCCAAACAGATCAGTGCAGATGTACAACCCATGCAGACCCATTATGTATTTCAATGTGGAGATGTGGAATTAAAAATAACCTTCACCGCCCCACTTTTCTTGGATGACTTAGCCCTATTGAGCCGACCGGTCAATTACCTAAGTTATGAAATCAGTTCATCTAAGCCGAGAACAGTGGAACTCTACCTGGAAGCATCACCAAATTGGGCCTTGCATTTACCCACCCAAGCATCCAGCTCCAGCACTTTTCAAAAAAATGGAATTACCTACCTGAAAACTGGATCTGTTGCGCAGAAGATTTTGGAACGAAAAGGCGATCATGTCCGAAACGATTGGGGCTATTTTTACATGGCAAGTGATGCGAAGAACATACAAGCAAAAGTGGGATCTGGCGAAGTTCAAAAACTTGCTTTCCGAACCAATATCCAAGTAAAAGGCAAGGCGAAAGGCAAATTCGCCATTGGCTACGACGATGTGTTTGCCATCCAATATTTTGGGGAAAACCTTAGACCTTATTGGAATAAGGATGGCAAGAGCAGTATCGAACAGCAGTTTGAGCTGGCCTTTAAGGATTATGATCTAGTAATGAAAAAAGTGACCGATTTTGATCGGAATTTTATTCTACAATACCAACGTTATGGAAAGTCCTATGCGGAGCTTTGTGCGCTCGCCTATCGACAATCCATTGCTGCCCACAAGCTTGTACAGGCACCCAATGGGGATCTGCTCTGGTTATCCAAGGAAAATGACAGTAATGGTTCCATCGGTACGGTGGATATTACCTATCCTTCGGCGCCGCTATACCTTTATTACAATCCGGAATTGGCAAAAGCGATGATGAACTTTATTTTCTATTATTCCGAATCCGGCAAATGGAAGAAACCATTTCCTGCACATGATATCGGCACCTATCCAGTAGCTAATGGGCAGACCTATGGAGGAGATATGCCAGTCGAAGAGGGCGGTAATATGTTGATCCTGACCTATGCCATCGCCAAAGTAGAAGGGAATGCCGATTATGCGGCAAAGCATTGGTCGGTATTGAAAACCTGGGCGGATTATCTGGTGGAAAAGGGATTGGATCCCGAAAATCAATTGTGCACTGATGATTTTGCAGGTCATTTCGCCCATAATGCAAATCTTTCCATAAAAGCCATCATGGGTATAGCATCCTTTGGGTATCTCGCAGAGATGCAGGGGAAAAAGGATTTGGCCAATACCTATTTGTCTAAAGCCAAAGAGATGGCGAAAGAATGGGAAAAAATGGCGAATGATGGCGATCATTATCGTTTGACTTTTGATAAACCTGGTACCTGGAGCCAAAAGTACAACATGGTCTGGGATAATCTTTTTGATATGCAGATTTTTGATCCCAAGATACGGGAGAAGGAAATCCAATATTATTTGACCAAACAGAACAGATATGGGCTTCCGTTGGATTCCCGAGAAACCTATACCAAGACCGATTGGATCCTATGGACAGCCAGTATGGCGGAGGATCAGGCAACCTTTGAGCAATATGTGAACCCTGTTCATCAATTCATGAACGAAACGGTCAACAGGGTTCCGATGTCCGATTGGGTATTCACCGACAAACCCGAAAGAAGGGGCTTTAAGGCCCGATCTGTTGTCGGTGCTTATTTCATCAAAATGCTGGAAGAAAAAATAAAATCTAAAAACTAGGCTGGGAAACACCCCAGCTTTTATTGGCTTTATCACCCATCAGTAATTCCAGGGTTCCACCCTTGGCCATATCGGCATGGGTGATTTCCGCTCTGTTCCAAGGCTTCCCATTTAATTTGGCCGATTGGATATATTTATTTCTATCCGAGGCATTTTTTGCTATAACCGTAAAGGTCTTGCCATTCTCCATACTTATGGTTGCTTTGTCGAAAAACGGCGAGCCTATGCTGTAAACGGCAGCCCCTGGGGTTACAGGATAAAATCCCAATTGGGAAAACACCACGAAAGAGGATAGACCGCCGCCATCCTCATCCCCCGGTACGCCCATAAGATCATTCCTGAACCATTGTTTGATCAAGGTTTTAATTCTTTTCTGGGTCATCCAGGCCGCATCCGCATAATTATAGAGATAGGGAATATGCAAGGAAGGCTCATTCGCCATGGAAAACTGACCCACATTTCCTGTATGATCCGGTAATTGTTGGTAGAAATCAAATTTGGATTTTCCCAATCTCTGATTGAACATCTGGTCCAGTTCTTTTACGAACTGCTGCTTTCCACCCATCAGCTGGATCAGGTCTGGAATATTGTGCTGTACATCCCAACGGTAAATCCAGGCATTGTTCTCCCCGTAGGTTTCACGTGCGCCCTGACCTCCAGAAAACACATAATCAAATGGTTCCAGGAATTTTCCTTCCGCATCTTTGGGATGGAAGAACTTGGTCTTTTCATTGAACAGGTTTCTATAATTAAAGGAAAGTTGAAGGAACTTTTCATAATCCGCTGTTTTCCCTAATTCCTTTGCCAGTTGGGCCAAGCACCAAAGGTCATAGGAAGTTCCTAAGGTAACCGCAACGGGCTGTCGTTTTTCAAAACCATGGACTTCAGGGTAAATTTCCTTATCTCCGGGCCTTAAAGCCGGGATGTATCCTTTTTCGTAAAAGAACCTATCCATTCCACCGGCCGCTTTTCCGGACCATGGAGCCAAAGTCTTCTCCGTAATGGCCCCCTTTGCAGCTTGGTAAGCACGTTCGACCTCAAAGCTCCGGATACCTTTCTTATAGGCATCCAAAATGGCGGCAACACCATGGTTGGAATTCATCCTACGGCTATCACCATTGATCTCTGGAAAAGTAGGAAGCCAAAACTGAGGCATCTGCTCCGACATGCGGACAAAGGATTGGAGGATATGACTTTCCTTGGTCGGTTCGATTAGTACGTTTAGGGGATGGTGCGCACGATAGGAGTCCCAGATCCAATCATCCGTATAGAATGGTATGCCACTATCCTGATGTACCTGACCGTCAAAACCACTAAAATAACGCCCATCCTCGGAGATGTTTACCGGTCTTTCAAAAGTTCTATAGAGCGAAGTATAAAAAATATGCTTGTCATTTTCCGTTCCGCCTTCCACCTTCAATTTACCCAATGCCTTGTTCCAGGTGCTTTTACCGTAATCTTTAACCCTTTCTAAATCATAGGTTTTGATTTCCCTTCTGAGGTTTGCCTTTGCCTGGGCAGCATCAATGAACGATATCCCATAACGGAAATTAATTTTACGCTGCGTTTTGGGGAATTGGAGGAGGATAGCAGTTTGATCGCCAGTGGCTGCAGTCCCTTGCAAAAGGCTGCCATCCTTTAACAGACCCACTTTTTCAGGTTTTGCATCGGCTTCAGCATAGAGATAGACTTTGGTTCGGTTCCCAATATCCTGACTACCGGAAACCCCTTCTCCATCCCATTTCATTTCCCCTCGTCGGGAATTGAATATGAACTGGGGTTCATCAGGTCCTTCAAACTGAAATTGATATATTGCAGATTGATGGGAGACCGCATAATCTACCTGGATATGTTCTTCATCCAAGTATACGGAATAGGAATAAGGATTGATCTGCTCCTGATCGTAGCTATAGGAAATGATCGGTTTTAATTCCTTCTGTTTATTGGCAATTGGACTTAAGTTAAAGGCCGAACTCCCACGATGGGATGTTACGATGAGCGGTAAACCTCTTAACCTATCCGCAGTATAATCTCCACGCTCCGGATAAACCCTTAACAGGCTGTTCGGCAAATGAACGGTAGGATAGGTAGGGACCAAAAGATGGGAAATATTCCCCATATAAGGGTTTACATAATCGACCGCTGAGGAGGGGGATTGTGCTTGAAGTGCGGTAGTTCCAAATGCACTGAAATATACTAGGAAAAGGGTTTTTACCAATCCCTGTTGGAATTTATTAAATCTGGTTTTAGGCATATGCTGAAGATTAGGTTTCTGTGCTAAGCACATGAAGCGTAAAACCAAATTTAATAAAAAATTATCAACCATTTGAACGTTGCATATGGTCCAGGCTTTTTCCCAATAATGTTTTCTTTCCCATCACTTTAAATCCCAAACGTTCGTATAGCTTTTTGGCTTTAGGGTTATCATCGTCCACCAATAAACCCAGGGTGAGGTTTTGTTTTTCCACATATTCCTGGATTAAGAAATTAAGGATCTTGCTACCGATCCCCTTACCCTGCTGATTCGGATTGACCCCAATGCAATCAATATAATACTCGCCCGGTTGGGTTTCATCCTCCGGTTGGAAAGGGCGGTTAAATTGCCGCTCAACCAATTCTTTGACAGGTTTCCGCAAGCGATCCAGATCGGCGCCATTATATACTAATGCGGTTGCCACAATTTCGCCATCTGATTCGATGACCCAGTTATGATGATAGGAATATTGGTTTCCTTCCTGTTCTACCAATGTTTTTAAGAAGTGATTCGCTTGCTGCTCGTCCTTTTGGCCGATAAATAGGTAGGCAATTTCCTCCATGGCGAGCATGAGGTAATTAGCAATGGCAGCTGAATCGGTTTTTTCTCCCTGCCGAATAGTTATCATGTGTACTTATTTTTTCTTCTTCGTTTTTTTCTTTTTCTCCAATTGCTCAATACGCGCAGATAGGGCGCTAATGGTGACTTCCTGCGATAGAATAGTAGCATGCTGCGCAGAGATCACTTTTTCAAGTGCATCGATCAAGACGGTATTCTGTTCCTGTAGATCTATTTTTGAAGGTAGGGTGATCGCCATTTCATTAGACTCTTCCCGACGTAGCATATCTCCTGACCCATTCAAAAGCCATTCCGGGTTGATGTCGGGATAAGTGGATAAAATTGTAGCCACTGCATCGGTTCCCAATGCCGAGTTTTTCTGAACGCCCTTGAAATTAGCGTAAGATAATCCTAGACCCTTAAAAAATTCCACTTTTTGAATCCCTTTGGATTCTGCGATGAATAATACTCGCTCTTTAATGTTCGTCATTTAAGCCGTGTTAATAACCCAGATAATGTTTGCCTAATTTATTAAAAATTGTCAGACATCCAAGTCTTTCAATGTTAATATATTGGTAAATAATATCCATGTATTTGATGAAGAAGAATAAGATTTCTACCTTTAGGAAATAATAACCAATATAAAAATTTATGGAATTACCTTGGGCAGAGCCCTACAAAGTGAAGATGGTAGAGGAGATTTTTCAATCTACCCGTGAGCAGCGCGAGAAGTGGATTGAAGAGGAAGGCAATAATCTGTTCAACTTGGCAAGTCATTATGTTTTTATCGATCTATTGACCGACAGTGGCACTGGTGCCATGTCCGACCGTCAATGGGCAGAGATCATGATGGGCGATGAAAGTTATGCCGGTTCCCAATCCTACCTGAAATTGAGGGAAGTTATCCGTAATACCTTAGGCTTTCCGTATTTTCTACCTACCCACCAAGGCCGTGCGGCAGAAAATGTACTCTTCAGTATTTTGGTCAAAGAAAATAATGTTGTGCCGGGGAATTCCCATTTTGATACCACCAAAGGGCATATAGAATTTCGTAAGGCACATGCAATCGATTGTACCATCGATGAAGCTTTTGATATCAACGATCTTCATCCTTTTAAAGGTAATATTGATCTGGATAAATTGGAAGAGGTCTATAAATCACATCCGAAAGAGCAGATTCCGTTCTGTATGATCACGGTGACCTGTAATTCCTCTGGAGGACAACCTGTATCGATGGAGAACATCAAAGCGGTGAAGAAACTTTCCGATCAATACGGCATCCCTGTATTTATAGATGCCGCCCGTTTTGCGGAAAATGCCTATTTCATCAAGGTTCGCGAAGAAGCGTATGCAGATAAATCCATCAAGGAAATTGTGAAGGAGATGTTTTCCTATGCAGATGGATTTACGATGTCGGCGAAAAAGGATGGTTTGGTGAACATTGGAGGATTATTGGGCTTAAGGGATGAAAAGCTTTACCGTGCCTGTGGAAACATGGGCATTATCTACGAAGGGTTTATCACCTATGGTGGATTAGCTGGAAGAGATTTAGCCGCATTGGCACAGGGTTTAATGGAATCTACGGAACTTCCTTATCTGAAGGCACGAATAGACCAAGTGGAATATTTGGGGAATAAATTGATCGAGTATGGGATTCCTATCCAAAAGCCGATCGGTGGACATGCGGTATTTGTGGATGCCCTGAATTTTCTGCATCGTGTTCCGCGGGAGGAATATCCGGCGCAGACCTTGGCTATTGAACTGTATAAAGAATCCGGTGTGCGGGGTGTGGAGATCGGAACCTTATTAGCGGATCGGGATCCGGAAACCAGACAGGACCGTTTTCCAAAACTGGAATTACTACGTTTGGCCATTCCGAGGAGAACCTATTCCTATAAACATCTCGATTATGTTGCCGCAGCGCTAAAGAATATTTTCAATAGACGAGAAGAGATCCAGTCGGGACTGGAAATCGTTTGGGAATCGGAGATATTGAGACATTTTACCATTTTATTGAAAAAGAAATAGGAGGGGTTTTCCCCACCTACATATTACCCTTTCGACTTTCTAGCCATGAAATTATTGCCTTTTATCCTTATTTCTATTCTGTTTTCAGGAATATCCTTGCAGTCAAATGCCCAACCTGCTATACTTTCTAAAGAAAACGCAGAAGTCAGTGAAATTTTGCAACAAACCTATTCAAAATTGAAGGACATCAAAACCCTGCAATATGAGACCTTTCGATACATCAATTATAAGTCCCAGGATTATGAGAATAAATTATTAGGAGTTGTGTTTGTCGAATTTGATGAGACTATTCCTATTGTAGGTTTTAGGTACCAATTTGACAATGAAGTCAGCAAAGTGGTTTTTAACGGTTCCGGAAAATTTTGGATCGATAAGAAGAACGCAAGTATGGAAAGTCTTCAGGCAGCAGCATTGAAAAAGGAAAAACTCCAGCAAGATTTAAATGCAGCATCTTTTTTTTATAATTCTATCCTGTCCTTAAGAAATGTTATTCCTCATATATTAACTGATACATCTATCAAAAAAAGGTTAGGGGATACCCTTATTGATAGCAGGTCTTACCATAAGGTGCTACTTGAAATGAAAAGCAAGTCATTTACGTTAAATGAAGGACTGAAACAATTGACTGCGGATATTAGGATCTATAATCAGATCTTAATCGATAAGGTTACGTATTTGCCTTATCAAGTGGTTCAATCCAATAATTTTGAACCGGAAGATTATGCCTTGGTGAAATTTGATCAGATAAAAATCAATGGGCCTCAGTTAGAAGAGAATTCATGGTTTGCTTCTTCCTATCCCGGTCTTCAAATAAAGGGCAAGGAGGACTTACAATTAATTGCTGCAGGGGCGATTGCTCCTTCGTTTGAGTTGGAAGATTTCCAGACGGGTAAAATGGTTAATCTACCTGATTTTAAGGATGATCTGGTTCTTATGGAATTCTGGATCAAAAACTGTAGCTATTGTATAAGCGCAGTTCCTAAAATAAATGGAATTGTCGATAAATATGAACACAAGGGCCTGAGGACATGGGGTATAAATTCGGAAGATAATAAAAGCCAATTGAGCAATTTTTATGAGAGGAATAAACCTACTTTTTCAACCTTAATGGATCAAGACGGAAGGATTACAAAAGCATATGGCGTAAATGGCGTTCCTCAGGTAGTACTGATCCATCAAGGTAAAGTGATTTATGCTGGAGGTATTGTAGATGGTAAATTGGACGCTTTAATTCAAAAGCTTTTGAATAAATAAATTGCCTATTTCATTTTTCTTATATTTTTAAATGGTATTTATCCAAGGTTTTTTCTGTCCAGGCGTCCATTTCTTCAAAAGTAGATAATCCGTCATTGTCCTCGGATTCCAGGTAATCTTCCACTATGCTTTCCGTGTGTTTAAACCCGAGAAGTTTTCCGATATGAATGATGTCTGATTCAGAAACTTCGTTTTCGAACAAAGCAATCATTTCTTCCAAAAACACACCTTCAAAGGTCAGTAATGTAGGGCTCTGGATGCCTTCTTCTAAGGAATAATTTATAAAGCCTTTGTTCTCGAGATCATAGGCGATAATTCTATCCGATCCGAATTCAAAAATGGGGATAAATCGCTGCACTTGATAGGCTTCCTGCTCATTGGAATCTAACGTAAAAATGGAATATGGCTTGCTGATACGTTTGCGAAATTCGTCCATTGCAATTTCATCGACTATCTGTTCATCGAAAATTTCCAAGATGATGGGTGCTAAGTTCAACTTTTTGATCAGGTCCTTAACTTCTGCTTCAGTAATTTGAGATGTTGCCATAATATGAAAATACTAAAAAGAATTACACCCAAAGTAATCAATTTATTGATTGGCAAGCAATAAAGAGGTTGAATGAATTATATAATTTAAGGAATAATCGGTGGAGAAAACTAGAATTGCTATCTTTAAAGGAATGAACGTGAATAATAATAACAGTATACTGGTCTTTCCACCTCAACAAGGTATAAAGCCGATATTGTCTGTTTTTGCTTTGTTAACCGTTATTCTTATCCCAACCTTTTTGATTTTGATATTTACGGATGCTACCTGGAAGGATGGGTTGATTATTTTGGGTTTGGGTTATCTTTTGACCGGACTTGCCTATTTTCTTGCGCAAAAAGTAACCCGATATTGGATTGAAGGCGATAGGTTTTATTATAAGGCTTTATTCAAGAAAGAAGGGATTGACATCCAATCGATTAGGAAATTGGAAGTAAATACCTCCAACTGGCAAGCAAGTAATCCCTCCACCTCGAATACCAAAGGGATTATTATCTATTTTAAAAAATACGAGGATGTGTTTATCACACCCAGCGATAATATGCTGTTAGTCGATGAACTTCGGAAAAGAAATCCGGACATTGAGGTGATTTTTATCAAGTAAAAACGGAAAACTCAATACCTAAAACCAGCAATGATGCCGCAGGGATGCCATTCCTTTTTATTATAATAAGAAGAGAAAGTTCCTGGTCGATCCATGAACCAAGCCGACATTACAACGAGAATCAAACCTTCTTCAGGAGCCGGCTTTTCAAATTTATATGCTTTGAAAATATCCAAAGAGTTTGATGTGTATAAATTTATAACAAATGGGTTTGTCAATCAATTTGGATAAATTTTGATTGTCTAAAGAGTTTGATGTGTATAATTTTATAACAAATAGGTTTGTCAATCAATTTATGTGTTTTTTTGATTATCTAACAAACTGAGTTTAATAAATTAAAATTAAGTCTGTCTGCTAAATAACCGTACATTTGCTTCTTAACAAACTGAGCGGGCACCCAGTATGTTTAATTGCTTTAAAAATCAGTAAGTTACAAACCAAAAGTAACAAATGAAAAACATTGATTTCTAGTTGGTTTTTGACAATTGGATTATAAATTCCTGAAAATTTATAATCCAATTGATATATTTAGAACTACTTAATTAGAATTCAATGTTCTAAATTGTAATGGCGTGATTCCCTCTTTATTTTTAAATAATCGACTAAAATGCTGCGGATATTTGAATCCTAATTCATAAGCGATTTCATTAATGGTTTTGTCGGTTTCAAAGATTTTAGACTTCGCGATATCAATTGTTTTTAATTGAATGTATTCCTGTGCTGTTTTACCAGTTTCTTTTTTTATCAAGTCTCCAAAATAGTTTGCCGATAAATTGAGTGATTCTGCCATGTTGGAAACTGTCGGCAATCCTAGCGTAGTTGGTTTTTCTGAGGAGAAATAAGCATTCAACACCTGTTCAAATTTTTCCAAAACTCCTTTATTAGCAGACTCTCTGGTAATAAATTGTCTATCATAGAAGCGTTCACAATAATTTAAAAGAAGTTCAATGTTGGAAGCAATTAACTTCTTACTATGTTTATCAATAGCATGGTTCAATTCGTATTGAATCTTTTTGAAACAGTCCATTATGATATTCCGTTCATCCCTTGATAAGTGCAATGCTTCATTTGTATTGTATCGAAAAAAGTGATAATCTTCGATCATATTGTTGAGCGAAGTGCCTTTGATAAGATCAGGATGAAAAATAAGCCCGTGTCCCTTAGGCTGATAAATATCAACTTTGTTTTCAACGTCGATAACTTGTCCTGGTGAAATAAAAACAAGTGTTCCGTCTTCATAATCATAGATATTACAGCCATATTTTAAATCACCACAATGCACGTCTTTAAGGAAAATACAATAAAGTCCAAATGTCATTTTGGAACCTGTCCGTTTATGAGCTTTAGAAAAATCTATTACTGAAACAAGAGGGTGTAACGTTTCATGATTATTGAAAACATTATATTCATGTACTGTGTTGAAGATAAATTTATTGCTCATAGTTTCTGCTGTTATCTACTCAAAAATAAGTAATTAGAAGTCCTCCTGTTTAAAAAATATATAAATAAGTGATTATGGTAGCATATTCTGTAATACATATACGTATGAGGAATTATGATTTCAGATATTTGATGAACACAAAGGTGAAATGAATTGTTGTTTATTCTAGTAAGGATAATGACGTAATACAAAGGAATATGAGAAATGGAATGATAATTTGTCTGAGTACCATTTTATTAGGAATGATGACAACTGAAAATACTATTGCGCAGCAGAAGAAGATAAAGCCATTGGTCATTGTTGAGCAAGGAAGTTTTGCTGTTGGTGGGATTAAGATCACAAATCCAGGAACTTTTAATGTGCAAGATGCGCTGAAACCCGAAGGGCAAACTTTGCATGGAGATCATGCTTATGTCTTTTATCAAGTTCCAGATAAAAGCAAGAAATTGCCTCTCGTTTTTTTACATGGTGCAGGGCAGTCCAAAAAAACGTGGGAATCCACACCGGATGGACGTGAAGGATTTCAAAATATATTCTTGCGAAAAAAATATCCAGTCTACTTGCTTGACCAGCCTCGAAGAGCTGCCGCAGGACGGACAACAGTAGCATCGGCTATTTCGACTACAGCCGACGAACAATTTTGGTTCACACAATTTAGGATTGGTAACTATCCTAACTATTTTGAGAATGTTCAATTTCCGCGTGATGAACAATCCTTAGCACAGTTTTATAGACAGATGACTCCGAATACAGGTGCATTTGATGCGAAGGTCATTTCTGATGCGATTTCAGGTTTATTTGACAGAATAGGTAGTGGTATTTTGGTTACCCATTCACAAGGCGGCGGACCAGGCTGGATGACAGCCATCCAAAATACCAATGTGAAAGCGATTGCGGCTTACGAACCGTATAGTAGTTTTTTATTTCCAGAAGGTGAAGTGCCTACGCCCATTTCTTCTACTGGATTATTCGGCGCTTTAAAAGGGCAAGCTATTCCTTTGGAAGATTTTCTTAAGCTCACTAAAATTCCTATTGTCATTTATTACGGAGATAACATCGCTGATGCACCAACTGATATTTGGAATAAAGATCATTGGCGATCAGGATTAGAAATGGCTCTAAAGTGGGCAGAAGTGATTAACAAGTATGGTGGCGATGCGACCGTGGTACATCTTCCAGAAATTGGAATAAAAGGAAATACGCATTTTCCATTTTCAGATTTGAATAACGTGGAGGTCGCAGAAGCGCTTTCAGATTGGTTAAAAAGTAAAGGTTTAGACAAGTAAGATGAATATGATAATTTCACTGAAAATAGTTATGGCAGGTGTTGGATTGACTATTAGCTTACTAAGTTTTGGTCAAAAAAAACCAGAAAATCCTTTCGGCTTAGTCTACAAAGGAGCTATTACAAAAAATATGGATGGTACAGTTCAAATTCATTCTGTTAATTATTCGTTGAATGGAATTAATATCGCTGCAAATGTGTACACGCCCGCAGGATATAATAATTCAAAAAAGCATGCCGCTATCGTCATTGCTCATCCTAACGGAGGTGTAAAAGAGCAAGTTTCGGGGATGTACGCACAACGTTTAGCGGAGCAGGGCTATATTACGATTGTGGCAGATGCAGCGTATCAGGGCGCTTCAGGTGGATTGCCACGAAATGTAGATAAGCCATCAAATCGTATTGAAGATATTCATGGAATGGCAGATTTTATTTCCAAATTCCCAGGTGTCGATACTGATAAAATTGGTTTGTTAGGAATATGTGGTGGAGGTGGATATGCCCTCAAGGCTGCGCAAGGTGATAAGCGTTTTCAATCCATAGCTACGTTGAGTATGTTTAATTCGGGGCGCGTTCGTCGCAATGGTTTTTTGGATAGGGATGTAAAGACTGTTCAAGAGCGTTTGGTTAAGGCGTCTCAAGCGCGTCAGCAGGAAATTTTAACTGGCGAAGTTTCCTATTTGGGAACTGCAAGTCCTACGGATGAGGAAATCGAAAAAATTTCTACCGATTTGTATCGTGAAGGTTATGCTTATTATTACCGTACACATGCACATCCCAATTCTACGTTTAAATACACCGAAAGTAGTTTGATAGATTTAATGACCTTTGATGCTAATACGAATATGGATTTAATAACTCGACCTTTGCTAATGATTGTGGGAAGCAAAGCAGATACCAAATACATGAGCGACGAAGTATATTCTAATGCTATCAGTATGGTGCATAAAGAGTTTTTTGTGTTAGAAGGTGCTTCACATATAGAGACCTATTGGAAAGAAGTCTATGTCAAGCAAGCGGTGGATAAGTTGGTTAGTTTTTATGGTGATACTTTAAAATAATTAGATATGAAGATTTTTGTTAAATGTTTTGTGGTCGGATTGTTTCTTGCGTGGAATATTTCATGCACGTTTGCTCAAGAAAAAGCTGTTGAACAGGAAATTATCACCTTGTCAAAAAATAAATGGCAATGGATGGCCGATAAAAATGTAGATGTTTTGGATAGTTTATTTCATGAGAAATCTGTTTATGTACATATGGGTGGATCTTGGGGCAAAGAAAGAGAATTGGCGGTGATTAAAAGCGGTGGTATCTGGTATAAAAAAGCGACTGTACATGATGTATCCGTGGAGATCGTAAACAATACAGCCGTATTATTAAATAGGATAGATTTACTTGCAGTTGTAGGCGGGAATGAAGTAACAAACCCCTTCATCGTAACCGAAGTTTATGTGAATGAGAATGATAAATGGGAACTTCTTTCGCTTTCATTCACCAAGACAATGACGCCAAATTAAATAGATATGGTAAATAACTTGCTATCGGTTTTAGTTCTTTGTTTTTGTCTCACAATACAAACCACTAATGCACAATCTAAAGAGAATCATACAGCTTTAACCAAGGAACATGAAGCGCTTATTCGGATTTCATCACAAGCCGCGGTTGGTGAGCTGGATAAATTACGTGATGAACTACACAGAGGTTTGGATGCTGGATTGACAATTAATAAGGTGAAGGAAAGTTTGATCCATTTACATGCTTATGCGGGTTTTCCGCGAAGTATTCGCAGCTTGCAAACGTTAATAACTGTTGTGGATGAACGTCAAAAAAATGGGATAAAGGATGAAGTAGGGAGCGATGCTTCACCTATTTCGACAGAAAAGACCAAATACGATCGCGGAAAAGCTATTTTACAACAACTTACTGGCGTGAAAGAGAATGACGTGAAAACAGGTTATGCTGCATTTGCGCCAACTATAGAAATTTTTCTGAAAGAACATCTATTTGCGGATCTATTCGAACGTGATTTATTGAATTATTTGGAGCGTGAATTGGTGACTATTTCGGTATTAGCGAGTATAGGCAGAGTAGAACCCATGCTAAAATCGCATCTGAACATTTGTGTTAATTTGGGCTGTAGTTCCGAGCAATTACAGCAATTTTTGCAAATAATTAAAGACGCCCAAGGTGTAGAGCGAGCATCGGATGCTGCAAAAGTATTAACAGAAGTATTAAATAAATAGAACTTAGATGATGAATTGGAAGATAAAAACAATAATGCTGGGTTTGTGTGGGTTAGTGCTGTCATGTAATCAAAAGATGAATTCACAAACAGTACAAAAAGCACCCTTTGAAAAAGGAGATTTGGTTACTAATAGCAATTTCACAGGGACAGTTTGGTTGAATTACTTAGCAGAGACGGATAGTGTTCATAACGTAAATATTGGTTCTGTGACATTTTCTCCAGATGCTCGAACAAACTGGCATTATCACAAAGGTGGACAAATATTATTGGTTACAGCTGGTCGTGGTTTGTATCAAGAGAAAGGAAAGCCAGTAGAATTTATTGAAACAGGGGAAGTTGTAAAATGTCCACCAAATATTGAACATTGGCATGGTGCAACTCCAACTGATACGATGACACACATCGCTATCGGAACTAACACAAATATTGGTGGTGCCGTGTGGTTAAAACCTGTTACCGATGAAGAATACAACAAGCATTAAACAGAAATCTATATCTTTGCCTCTTAACAAACTGAGCGGGCACCCATGATCTACTTCCACATTCCTTTTTGTAAGCAAGCCTGTCACTACTGTGATTTTCATTTTAGCACCTCTCTACAATATAAAAAAGAGGTGTTGGCTGCGATGAAAAAGGAAATTGCGCTGCGAGCTGCCTACCTGGAGGACAAACAGGTCTCTTCGATCTATTTTGGTGGGGGTACTCCTTCCATTTTGGAGGCGGATGAAATCATGGAGCTCATCGACCAAGTATCCCAATTCTTTGAGATCGATAACCAGGCAGAAATTACCTTGGAAGCAAACCCCGATGATCTTGACAAAAATAAAGTACATGCATTACGTCAAACCGCTGTAAATCGCTTCAGCATCGGCATACAATCCTTCTATGAAGAAGATCTCCGCTGGATGAACAGAGCCCATAATGCGGAAGAAGCTTTATCAAGCATAAAACGTGTACAGGATGCGGGGTTTGAGAACATTACCTGCGATCTGATTTATGGATTTCCTTTATTGACCGATCAGAAATGGAAAAATAATATGCAGCAGTTGATCGATCTCCAGGTTCCACACATTTCTTCCTATTCCATGACCGTAGAACGGAAAACGGCTTTGGACCATATGATCAACAAAGGGAAAACACCGCCACTGAATGAAGAGCAGAGTGCCGAGCAAATGCTCCTACTCATAGGTACCCTGACAAATGCATGCTATGAGCAATATGAGATCTCTAATTTTGCAAAACCAGGCAAGTATGCCATCCATAATTCGAATTATTGGAAGGGCAAACCTTACTTAGGAATTGGTCCTTCTGCACATTCCTTCAATAAAATATCCAGGTCCTGGAACCTGGCAAACAATGCTCTTTACCTTAAAAGCTTAGCAGAGAATAACCTTCCATTGGAAACAGAAATCCTCAGTAAAAAGGATCGTTTCAATGAATACATCATGACCTCTTTAAGAACCAAATGGGGGGTCGATCCTGCATATGTGAAAAATAACTTTGGAACGGAATATCTGAATGATTTAATGGGTCAAGTAAAGGATTTCCAACAAGCCGGACATATTCTTGTCTCTCCGGAAAAGATAATAACCCTTAGCCCAACTGGAAAACTCCTTGCCGACCAGATCGCTTCCGAACTATTTATAGTTGATTAAAACAAAGTTTTAGTGTCGTTTGATCCATCAGCGCTTTTGCTTCAACATCTTCATTTTCATTGATTTCCTTCATCAATAAGGCCTTCATTTTCTTAACGATTTTCTGGGATTTTGGATCCTCGTAAATGTTCTTCATTTCCCGCGGGTCGGATTTCATATCGAACAATTCCCATCCATCAACACGTTTGTAATATCGGATCAATTTGTACCGGCCATCACTCACCCCAAAATGTGGGGATACCGCATGCTCGCCATTCTCATAATAATGGTAGAAAAGCTGTTTCCTGGCAGTTCTCTTCTTTCCTTCAGCCACCTTTAGGAATGATTTTCCCTGAATATCCTTTGGAATCGCCGTACCGGTCAGCTCCAATAAAGTAGGTGCAATATCCACATTCAGCACCACCCCGTCAACCTGGGAATTAGCCGGGATTACGCCTGGGAGCATCGCCAGCATAGGCGTACGGAAAGATTCTTCGTACATAAAACGTTTGTCGAACCATCCATGCTCACCCATATAGAATCCCTGGTCCGATAGGTATAAAACAATCGTGTTTTCTTCCAGGTTCTTTTCCTTCAAATAATCCAATACCCGACCGATATTCCGATCCATCGATTCGGCCGTATTCAGGTAATCGATCATATATCGGTTGTACTTCCATTTCGCCAACTCCTCACCTTGGAGATTGGCCGCCTTGAGTTTTGCCTGTATAGGTTGATAATATGCTACATATTGTTGAAACTGCTGGTCCGTCATCCTTTTGAAATTACCATCTTTTCGCATCATTTCCGGGTTATCGAACATCTTGAGGTCATAGCCCATCTGCATATCCTTCGCAATGCTCATCTCCTGGACTGCTGCCGCTTTTCTGCCCTCATATCCATCAAAGAAATTATCTGGCAAAGGGATGTTCTTGTTATCGTTCTTGCCGAAATCTTTCGGGTCAGGCATCCAGGTGCGGTGGGTACTTTTATGGCCGATGATCAGACAGAAAGGCTCCTCCTGGTCTTTTTGCTCCAACCAATTTATGGCACGTTCCGTCACGATATCCGCCACATAACCTTCCTCTCGATCCATGGTTTCGGCTGCTCCATTTTTGCTGCTGATAAAATCGGGATTGAAATAATGTCCTTGGCCAACTAAGATGCTGTAATAGTCAAATCCCTGTAGTTTTCTTCCCAGATGGATCTTTCCGATCCAAGCAGTTTGATAGCCGTTGCGCTGTAGATGCTTGACGAACAGATCTTGGCCATGATCAAAATTGGAAGTTTCATTGTCCTTAAAGCCATTTTTATGGCTGTACTTTCCTGTCAATAAGCTGGCGCGGCTTGGCCCACAGATGGAATTGGTCACATAAGCTCTATTGAAGGTAGCCCCCTCCTTGGCAATCCTATCCAGATTTGGCGTATGCGCAATCTTGGATCCGTAAGCACCGATCGTTTGGTACGAATGGTCGTCGGAAATGATGATCACAATATTCGGTTTCTTTTTCTGCGCATTTGCAAATAAACTGAAACAGCATAAGGCCATTAGGAGATGGATTCGCATAATTTTAAAGTTTAGGATTTCAAATATAGGAAACCTGAACTAGAAACAAGATTAAATCATACATAATCACTTGCAAAAAATATCCAAAGAGGGTTTATGTGGATAAACATTAAAATGTATAAAAAATAAAAGGATTCCCTTTTGTAGATTCAGAAAAAACAAGGATTTTTGCGCTATAATATATTTAATATGAGATTTTTTCTTTCCCTGCTATTTATCAGTGTATTTAGCCATTTTAGTTTTGCCCAAGTCCCTGTTTTTAAAATTGCCTATCAAATTTCCCTCAACCAGGAGTTGATGGGCGAGTTGAATAGCCCAGACATGGATGAAAATGATGAAGAATTAGCTTCATTAAAAGCTATCTTGACAGAGACTGAAAAAGGTGGTTTTGCTATTCAGGTATGGTCAGCCAAAGATAAATTCCGGGTTAATTCAAGCATGGCGGAAGATTTTGTGCAGATTGTTGATAAAACAACTAAAAAGGTCTACCATCTCAACCTTTCGGATTCCTCTTTTATGCAATCAGAAGGTGCTGGCCCTTTATTCGGTGAAGAAGCTGCTGAAGATCAATTTCAGATCGAATTTGTTGCCGGAAAAACGGAAACCATCTCTGGTTATCCTTGTAAATTGGCGATTATTAGTCCTACAATTGATGATCTAGCGGCTTTGGGCGACGAAGAAATACCTAGCATCCAAGTGTGGTATACCGAAAATATTCCTGCTTATACGTTTGGAGCTTTTGATTTCCTGGGAAATCTTCCAGGTGCAGCACTAAAGGTTGACCTGAGTGGTGTACAGTTTGTTGCTAAATCAATTACCAAAGAACAGGTTTCAACAGATTTTTTTGCTCCCCCTGTGGGCTTCCAGGAAAGTGCGGGTGACCTAGGTATGGAAGAAGGTGAAGACATGGAATTGGGCGAAGATATGATCGCTTATTATGATACTACTTCCGGTTTATATGGATTGAAGAATGTGAATGACGAAATATTAACCCAACCCTTATTTACCAGTCTTTCCGAAGTTCGGGATGGGATTATCGTAGCGGTGAATAGTGAATACCAAGCGGGATTTCTAAATCTACAAGGCAAAACGGTGTTGCCTTTGACCTATGAATCCATTGTTTATGATGATGTATTGGGAGCATATCAGTTTTCCAAAGATGGAAAATTCGGGATTATGGACAAGACTGGGAAAAATCTTTGGGGAAAAACCTATGATTTTTTGAGCACATTTGAAGGTAACCATGCGATATTTATGGAAAATGAAAAGTCGGGTATCCTAAATAAATCAGGACAGATCATTATTCCAGCTACTCATGAGAGTATCCTGCAATATGACGAACACTACTTCGTGGTTTTGGATGGTGAAAAATTCAAGATCTTTGATCTAAAATCAAATAAGATGATTTTGGATGGTTTTCAGGAATTGTATTTAGCGAATACACCTAACTTATTCATTGCATCCAATGATGGTGAAAAGTATGGTTTTGTAAACGAGAAGGGAACCACGGTTATACCATTTGTGTATAGTATGGTGAGCCCATTCTTTGATGGTACTGCTTCGGTCGTTAAATTGGGGGAAGAAGAAACCATACAGATCAATACTAAAGGGGAGGAAGTTCCCGTTAATGAATAGAATTAAAACATGATTTTTCATATACATACCCTGCATCGAGGAAGGTTTATCTGGATACTTTTAGGTTGCCTTTTTGCTGCAGGGTTTTTATTGTCCTATGTGCAGGTTTCGGAAATTGTGAAGATCTTGATCTTGCTGTTCTGTATTCCTGTCATTCTTTTTTTGGCCGTAAAGATCAGTCTGCAACCTTCTACCTGGGTTTTACAGACCGATCGGTTGCACATTGATAAAGCTGGGAAGGTATATGAAATTTCCTTTGAAAACCTGGCTTATATCAAGAACCACCTGCGTTCGGGGGGTAACCTGATCGCGATTTATAAGAACCAGAAAGGAACACCCATCCGCATCTGGAGGAATAAGCTCTTTGTAAAGAATGACGACTTTGATGCCATGATGCAGGAGTTCCGAAATAGACAGATCGAAATCGTCATCGGTTAATTTTTATATATTTGATGTATGAACTTGAAACAGACAATTATTTACCTATTATTGACCGCTGTCTCCTTGGCAAGTTACGGTCAACGAAAAACTTATTGGCAACAGGATGTTGATTATACCATGGATATTGATGTGAATGAAAAAACATATCAGTATGATGGTAAAATGAAGTTGAAATATGGCAATAATTCCGGTCAGGAGCTTTCCAAAGTCTATTTCCATCTTTATTTCAATGCTTTCCAACCGGGCAGCATGATGGATGAGCGTCTTAAGAATATCTCGGATCCCGATGCCCGTATGGTGACCAAGAAAGTAATCGACGGTATCTCAAAATCAGAAAGTAGAATTGCTGAACTGAAGCCGGATCAAATTGGTTTTCAGAAAATAAAATCCGTAAAATATAATGGCCAGGCCGTTTCGTTCAAAGAGGATGGAACCATTTTGGAAGTAAGCTTGCCAAGCAGCATCAAAGATGGTGCGACGGTGGAGTTTGATCTGGAATGGCAGGCTCAGGTTCCGGAGCAGATCCGTCGTAGTGGCCGGAACTCGAAGGAAGGAGTAGCTTTCTCTATGACGCAATGGTATCCGAAAATGGCCCATTTTGATGAGTTTGGATGGCATCTGGATGAATATGTGGGTCGTGAATTTATAGCGCCGTTTGGCGATTTTGATGTGACCATACATATCAATAAGGATTATGTGATCGGTTCGTCGGGTAAGCTTCAAAACCCTTCAGAGGTGAAAGGATATGTCAGCAAACCTAAATTGAAACTCAACAAGAACAAAGCTTCTTGGCATTATAAAGCAAAGAATATCCATGATTTTGCTTGGGCAGCAGATCCAAAGTTTGTAGTGGACTCCGCAAAAAGTAAAGGGGGTGTTCAGGTGTATACGGTGTATCTTCCGACAGATGGGACAATAGTTAGCAACTGGAAGCAGGCTTTAGGTCTGGCAACAGAATTCTTTGATTTTACCGGACAACATTTTGGGGCTTATCCTTGGGAAACTTATACCATTGTTCAAGGTGGGGATGGCGGAATGGAGTATGGAACTGTTACCCTGATTACAGGTGGCAGAAACTTGAAAAGCTTGGTTGGAGTGATCTACCATGAGGCAGCGCATTCTTGGTATCAACATCTATTCGGTATCAATGAGACCGTTGATGAATGGATGGATGAAGGTTTTACGAGCTATATTGAAGAATTGGCATTGACCGAATTGTTTGTTAGGCCACAGGCAAAAGCATTGAATCCGATCGGGGCAGCCTATCTTGCCTATTACCGATTGGCAAATTCGAAAGTGGAGGAGCCTATGAGTTTATTGGCGGATTATTACAATACGAATTTTGCCTACAGTAACGAAGCCTATAATAAAGGGGCTGTTTTGGCGGAGCAATTGGGTTATATTATCGGAAAGGAAAATCTACAAAAGACTTTCTTGAAGTTTTATGATCTTTGGAAGTTCAAACATCCTACGCCGAATGATTTTAAACGTGTTGCCGAAGATGTTTCTGGAATCAATTTGAAATGGTATTTCAATTTGTTCATTAATACGACGAGGAAGATTGACTATGCGGTGGGGAATGTAACGGGTACAGGTATTGAGGTTGTTAATAAATCGAATCTGGCGATGCCGATAGATTTGTTGGTGGAGTATCAGGATGGTACGAAGGAATTGTTCTATATTCCTTTACGTGAAATGAGAGCGGATAAACCTGCGGAAGGTTTTGACATTTATAATGGGGTGAAAAGAACGGTGTTGACGGATTGGTTCTGGACCCAGCCGACTTATGTAGTTCCTGTTTCGAAAGCTGTGAAATCAGTGGAGATAGATCCGACGAAGAGATTGGCGGATGTGGATCAGGAGGATAATAAGAAGACTTTGTAGGGATTGTATATAAAAAAGTCATTGCGAGGAACGAAGCAATCTTTCGATATGTGTAAAGATTGCTTCGTTCCTCGCAATGACGTTTTGTTCCTCGCTCGGAAGTAAAAAACCTTAAAACAACATCGTCTTCTCAGGGTTGAGTTTTTTACCATAACTCAACAACTCATAATGTAAATGGGGTCCAGTTGATCTACCTGTATTACCAAGTGTACCAATTACCTGACCAGCGTCTATTTTTTGACCCACCTTTACTTTGGTAGTCGACAAATGTGCATATCTTGTTTCCCAGCCATTGCTGTGCTCAATGATAACTACCTTACCATATTGCCCTTTATACCCAGCATGAACAATCTTTCCAGCTGCGGTTGCTTTGATAGGTTCGCCAATACTACCTTTAATATCAATCCCCGAATGCATTTCTAATCCTCTGTTAGTAAAAGGATTACGGCGATACCCAAAACGAGAAGTGATTTTTCCATGGTGAGGAATACCTAATGGTAAACCTTCCAATTTCTTATCAATACTCTTTAATCTCTTTTCGTAATATTTACTCAATTCATCCAAATTCTCTTCTTTTTCAATAGGTCCCCCTGCATTTTTTAGCTTAGGTGCTACATCTTTTAAACCTCTTTTGCGCATTTTGGCATTAATTTGGTTTAAGGTACTATCGATGGATTCAAATGATTTTTGTACTTGTACTAAATTCAATTGGTTTGAAGCCTCTTCAACCGCTAAGGATTGTTTTGCTTTTTCCAATGCTTCCATTTTTTTGGTCAGCTCCTGCTCATAACGATCGCTCTGTGTTTTGGTTGCCACAAAGACAACAACAGCACAGATCATACAGATGAAAAAGAGGCTTACGCCAAGAATAATTTTCCAGTTTTTTAGGATAATGGTCGGTATTTGAATCTTCTGATTCGAGTCTCCATTGGCATCTAAAATGACAATGGAAGTCTTTTGTTTAATCATAGTTTCTTTCTCCCTATTTTTTCTAGTCGGGCGTAAAAATATCATTTGTTGAAAAAAATAGAACATATTTTAACATTTAATAACTTTTTGGCAGGAGGGAATCCAATTATTTAACATCTTTGCAACATGTCTTTTTCGGAACATATCTTGGCATGGTACCATCAGCACAAAAGGGCTTTACCATGGCGGGAAACAAGGAATCCCTATGTAATTTGGTTATCAGAAATCATCCTCCAACAAACCCGGGTGGAGCAGGGAATGCCCTATTTTTTTAAATTTGTTGAGGAACTTCCGAATGTAACAAAATTTGCAGCTGCAGAGGAAGCGACCATTTTACGATTATGGCAGGGATTGGGCTATTATTCCCGTGCTAGGAACATGCATAAGGCCAGTAAATATGTGATGGAAAATCATGCCGGCTCATTTCCTGTTGCTTACGAAGAACTTTTGAAACTTCCCGGTGTTGGCGAATATACGGCGGCAGCTATTTCATCTTTTTCGAACGATGAACCAAGAGCTGTATTGGATGGAAATGTGTTCCGCGTATTAGCTCGATATTTTGGGATTGGGGAGCCCATAAACAGTAGTGCGGGAAAAAAAATATTCGCTGGATTAGCCCAGGAATTACTGGATACGGATCATCCTGCGACCTATAATCAGGCCATCATGGATTTTGGAGCTTTACAATGTAAACCTAAGAATCCTAATTGTGCCGAATGTGTATTACGTTTGGATTGTGTTGCGCTGAACACTTCTAGGGTTGCTGAGCTACCTGTGAAAAATAAAGGTAAAAAAAGCAGGGATCGATTTTTCCATTATTTTATCGTTGAAAAGGACGATGCCGTACTGATGTCCCAACGTATGGATGGAGATATTTGGGCCAATCTCTATGAATTCCCTTTGATGGAATCAGCCGGTCCGTTTGAAATACCGGAATTAGTGGCGATGGTGGAATATCAGCAGTATTTTGGTCATGCTATACCCGAAAAGATCGAAAGGACGATCAAGCATGTGCTTAGCCATCAGAATATTTACGCTAGTTTCTATCGAATGCCAAAAGATGTTAGGCTGCAGTCCAAAAAAAGCCATTGGAATTATTGTTTGTCAAATAAATTAGATAAATTAGCTAAGCATAAACTTATTAGCTCCTTCATAGAGCGATATTTTTGATGTTAACCAAATCCTAAATTATTGTATGTCAGGTGTAAACAAAGTTATTTTAGTAGGACATCTGGGCAAAGACCCTGAGATCCGTTATCTGGAGGGAAATGTAAGTGTTGCAAGTTTTCCCTTGGCTACTTCAGAAACCTTTACCAAAGATGGTAGACGCGTAGAGCAGACCGAATGGCATAACATTGTGTTATGGCGTGGTTTGGCTGATGTCGCCGTCAAATATTTGAGCAAAGGGAAGTTGGTTTATATTGAGGGGAAATTGCGGACCCGTTCCTATGAAGACAAAGAAGGCATACGTCGTTATACGACGGAGATTGTTGCCGAAAGTTTTAATTTATTAGGCCGTCGTTCAGACTTTGAACCACAAACCGGCCAATCTGGAAGAAATTCATCATCTCAACATCAGGAAGAACCTAAGGAGCAATCCGTAGATTTTACAGAGAATAATGACGATAATGATGGCTTACCATTTTAATCGATTAATTTATTAGAATTCAAATCATCTACTTTTTTAAAATTTGCTGTATCTTTGGCGCATGTTGCAAGATAAAATAACGCAGTATACTCAAGAGATAAATGCATTCGAACCTACTTCTGCTCAAGATGTAGAGAATTTCCGATTGAAGTTTTTGTTGTCGAAAGGCATCGTGAAAGCCTTGTTTGAAGAGTTTAAGACCGTAAGTCCTGAGGAGAAAAGAACCTTGGGTAAGGTGTTGAATGACTTTAAAATCTTGGCCGAAACAAAATTCAAAGAATCTTCGGAAGCATTTGTCAACCAATCAGATTCGTCGAATGATAGAAATGAAGGTGATTTGACCCTTCCGGGTTCTGGTTTTACCTTGGGCTCTAGACATCCATTATCCTTGGTACGCAAAGAGATTGTTGAGATCTTTAAAAAGTTAGGCTTTATCGTCGCTGAAGGAAATGAGATCGAAGATGATTGGCATAACTTCTCGGCATTGAATTTTGCTCCAGAACACCCTGCCCGTGATATGCAGGATACCTTCTTTATCAAGAAACAGGATGGTAATGATGTGGTTCTGCGTACGCATACCTCTTCTGTTCAGGTCCGCCTGATGGAAGCGGGGCAACCCCCTTTCCGCGCGATCATGCCTGGACGTGTTTATCGTAATGAGGCCATCTCCGCACGTGCACACTGTTTCTTCCATCAGATCGAAGGGCTTTACATCGATGAGGATGTTTCCTTTGCTGATCTGAAACAGACCTTATACCATTTCGTGAAGGAACTTTATGGTGAAGATACCAAAGTTCGATTCCGTCCATCCTATTTCCCATTTACGGAACCATCCGCAGAAATGGATATTTCCTGTACCATCTGTAAAGGTGCTGGATGCCAAATGTGTAAACAGTCTGGATGGGTAGAGATTTTAGGTTGTGGTATGGTAGACCCGAATGTGTTGGAAAACTGTGGTATCGACAGCAAGAAATACTCAGGTTATGCTTTCGGAATGGGTATCGAAAGGATTACCAACCTGAAATACGAAATCCGAGATCTTAGGTTGTTCTCTGAGAATGATGTAAGGTTTTTGGGGCAATTTGAAACTGAAATCATTTAAGTTTTTGGATTTTTGCAATAAACATATGGTATAATTTGCCGTAAGAATCTAGAAAAAAATAATAAAATATCTTAAAATAAAGGTTCAGATAGGCCAAAAAGCGATTTTTTGGAAATTATCTGAACCTTTTTTATTAAATTACCCTTCATGGAAGATAAAATAGTCATAGCGATCAAAAAATCCGCCCGGGATTTGTTTCGGAAGTATGGCTATAATAAAACCAGTGTCAACGAACTATCCAAGAACGCTAATATTGCCAAGGCGACTTTCTATAAACATTTTGCCAGCAAGGAACTCATTCTACATGCGGTCCTTATGGATTATATCCAGGATAATGTATATGATATCCTGAACAAAAACGTGCATGAAAGAGACCTTTCCACCTTTTTGGCGAATACCATCCTTAGGGTAAGCCGTGTGACCTATACGGTTTGTAATGAATTTGTAGGCTGGGGATTCATCCGAGAATCAGCCAATGCGCAGGAATACCTCAAGATCCTCTCCGACGATCTGGAATTCCTCCTCTTAAGATCCTTTATCCAGAACGAAACCATAGGATCCACCATCCCCGAAGAAAGATTGACTTTCCTTATCAAAACCTCCAAGAACATCGTTTTCTCCTTCGCCTTCACCGCCGTCTCCGAAGCCGATGTCCGCAAGAATTTTATCTCCTTTCAAAAAGAAATGCTTCCGTATTTGGTGCAAGCCACGCTTTTGTAGTATTTAGTAGTTAGTATATAGTATTAAGACATATGGGGTACCTATGGCGCTATGTATTGTCTTTATACTAAATACTAAATACTAACTACTATTTTATTATTTTTGCAGCCACTATGGGAAGAAGAATACCACAAGAGAAGAAATTTGTTTCCGGATTGGAAATCATTGATATAGCTGAGGAAGGCAAAGGCGTTGCGAAGCAGGATAACCTTGTTTATTTTATTGAACGGGGGGTGCCGGGGGATATTGTTGAGGTGGAGCTACAGCGCAAGAAGAAGAGCTTTGTGGAGGGGAGAGTGGTTAAGGTGGAGACACCCTCT
The DNA here is from genome assembly GCF_002734245.1 of Sphingobacterium sp. 1.A.4. Lineage (NCBI taxonomy): Bacteria > Pseudomonadati > Bacteroidota > Sphingobacteriia > Sphingobacteriales > Sphingobacteriaceae > Sphingobacterium > Sphingobacterium sp. 1.A.4. Next base: position 135,321 of record NZ_PEAZ01000052.1, on the reverse strand, counting down.
GCTTATCGAGTGGATCCTTTCTGTAAGCATTTTGGTGTTTGTGGTGGCTGTAAGTGGCAGCATATGAGCTATGATGCTCAATTGAAATTCAAAGAGCAGTCTGTTGGAAATGCACTTTCAAGGATTGGTAAGGTGAATGTGTCCGAAATGGAACCTATTTTGGCTTCTGAAGGAACGACCTATTACCGGAATAAACTGGAATTTACATTTTCGAACAAACGTTGGTTGACAGATCTAGACGAGGTGCAGCCAGGTGATTCGATGGATGCGTTGGGATTCCATGTTCCCGGTCGTTTTGATAAGATTTTGGCCATTGATCATTGTTACTTACAACAAGACCCTTCCAACGTTCTTAGAAATGAGATTTTTGAATTCGCCAAGGCGAACGGTATTTCTTTTTATGACCTGAAGTTCCATGACGGAGCATTACGTAATCTGATTATCCGGACTTCCTCAACCGGTGAGGTGATGGTGATCGTGGTTTTTGCCTATCCGGAAGAAGGACAGGTTGACCTATTGATGGCATTCATCCATGAGCGATATCCAGATTTAGCCTCCTTATTATATATCATCAACCAGAAACGTAACGATACGATCTTCGATCAGGAGATTGAGATCTACGCAGGCAGGGATTTTATCTATGAGGAAATGGAAGGTTTGAAGTTTAAGGTTGGTCCTAAATCTTTCTACCAGACTAACTCGAAACAGGCTTATGAGCTGTATAAGATCACGCGTGAATTTGCAGGGCTGAAAGGGGATGAGCTGGTTTACGATTTATATACTGGAGCTGGAACCATTGCCAACTTTGTGGCCAGGTCGGCTAAGGAAGTAGTAGGTGTGGAATATGTGCCTACGGCGATCGAGGATGCAAAAGTTAATTCTGCGATCAACGAGATCCATAATACAAAGTTTTATGCTGGAGACATGAAGGATGTGCTTACTGCAGATTTCATTGCGGAGCATGGGAAACCGGATGTAGTAATCACGGATCCTCCAAGAGCTGGGATGCATGCAGATGTCGTGGCTCGTATATTGGAGATGGAGAGTGAGAAGGTCGTGTATGTGAGTTGTAATGCGGCTACGCAAGCTAGGGATTTGGAAATGCTGCAGGAGAAATATGAGGTTGCACGGATTAAACCGGTGGATATGTTCCCACATACGCAGCACGTAGAAAATGTGATTTTATTGAAATTGAGGAAATTATGGATTTACAGGATTTATTGAACAAGCAGCCCGAAGGAGAAGAAAATAAGAAAAGCGAAAGCCCTTTGCTTAGCTTGAAACGGGACCTTGATTTTTACAAGGAGTCCATCCAAGAGGTGTCTGTGGAAATGATGGCAGAAGGCTATACGCTATATCCGATATTTGTTGCCCATCAGCACCAGGTTGGATTGGGAGAGGTTATTTTGGACCGGGAGGAATTGAATACAGCTTGGACCATACATGCCAGTTCGCTGGAGGAATTTGTGGAAAGAGGCTTGATCCAATCGGAACGGAAGGATTATTTCATCAAGCAGTTCAAACCTGCGAATGCTTTTATGTGTCTGTTCGTCATCGTTCCTGAAGGCGCTAATTTTGTTTTTTATCCCTATAAATAAGATCGATTTTAAACTATTTAACATTTGGCAGTCTAAACAATTGCTACCTTTAAACTGATGTATAGTAAAGTTAAATATTTTGGGATATTGTTCTCTTTTTTGTTGCTTGGAATCTTAATGGTTCAGGCTCAGGAGCAAGGTAAAGTGATTTCTGGGCTTCTGATGGAAAAGGGAAGTAATATCCGTGTATCGGATGCTAACGTGGTTAACCTACGGAGTAAGCAGTCTGTTCGATCAAGTGCCTATGGGGTTTTTACCATTGATGTGATCATTGGTGATACCATTCGGGTATCCAAAGTGGGTTATGGACCAGTGAAAACGGTGATCCATAGCTTAGATGATATTCTCATCGACATGCAGTCTGGTACCACTATTGAAACAGTGGTGGTCACTCGGAGTACAAAAGAGGCTGAATTAAATAGCTTTTTAAAGGAATACGAGAAAAAGGGTGTTTATAATGGGGGGCACAATAGAGTAAGCACCTATTTGAACAGTCCGGCTACGGCCTTATATAATCTTTTTGGCAAAGACGCTAAGAATGCCAAACGTTTTGAACGGTATATGAACCAGGAATTGGAGGCATCCAAGGTGGATCGCGTTTTCAACAAGGCTATCGTCAATAAGATTACTAATTTGGAAGGTGATGAATTGCAGTCTTTTATGGACCTTTACAGACCTTCGATCTCTTCGGTTGAACGATGGGGCAAATATGATCTTTTGAACTATATTCAGAATTCATTTAAGACTTGGGATGCCCAAGGTCGTCCGAAATCACAACGTTTGCCCAAGTTGGAAATTCCTCCTCAAGAAAAATAAAACCCTGTAAATTAAGTGTTTAATCAATTGATTGTTTGCAAGAAATGACTTTGGCATTGGGTTTGCAAAAACCATTCTATTGATTTGAAAAAAATATTAGTGAATAAAGGATAAATTATTTGGTTATGAAAATGAATAAAAGATTAGCAGTTTATGGATTAACAGTAGCAACTTCAGCAATGTTGTTCGCAAGTTGTTCAACCATCCAAAATACAAGCAATACTACTAAAGGTGCCGTAATCGGTACAACTGCGGGTGGTGCAATTGGTGCCTTAATTGGAGGTAAAGCTGGTAACACAGCAGTAGGTGCGATCGCTGGTGCGGTAATCGGTGGTGCAGCTGGTACATTGATCGGTAAGAAAATGGACAAGCAAGCTAAAGAAATCGAAAATACCGTTGCTGGTGCTGAAGTAGAACAAGTTGGTGAAGGTATCTTAGTGAAATTCGATTCTGGTATTTTATTTGACTTCAACAGTACCGCTTTAAAATCAACTGCGAAAGATAACATCGCGAAATTGGTGGAAACTTTGAACAAAGAGCCGGATACAGAAATTTTAGTATTAGGTCATACAGATAACGTAGGTACATTGGCAGCAAACCAAAAAGTTTCTAATGGACGTGCAGCATCTGTAAAATCATATGCAGTATCTCAAGGTTTAGCAGGTTCTCGTATCAGAACTGAAGGTAAAAACTTCTCTGAGCCAATTGCTTCAAATGATACCGAAGCAGGTAGAGCGGAAAACCGTCGTGTAGAGATTGTTATTGTTGCATCTAAGAAAATGCAAGAAGAAGCTAAAAAAGAAGCAGCGCAATAAATTTAATCCGATATATTTCATAGGGCAGCATATTTTGTTGCCCTATTTTTTTTGCATAAATCTTTGTTAAATTTTAGTCATTGCTGACAAACTGTCATCAAATTAGCTTTTTATTACTAACTTTGTAGTCTTTGAAAATTGACTATGTTAGAGTTATCACATACAACGAAGACGCACGATGAGGCTCGCCAAGGCGAGGCTTTGGATATGGTTCCTACGGGACAATCAACTGGCCGAAAACTTTATATTGAGAGTTACGGATGTCAGATGAATTTTTCCGATAGTGAGATTGTGGCGTCGATCCTGATCGAGAAGGGATTTGAAGCGACAAAGGATTACAGGGATGCCGATGTGGTATTTATCAATACCTGTTCTATTCGGGAGAATGCAGAACAACGCGTTCGTAATAGACTAAAGGAATTTGAATCTGCCAAGGCAAAGAACCCTGGTATGATCGTAGGTGTTTTGGGCTGTATGGCCGAACGATTAAAAGCCAAATTCCTGGAAGAGGAGAAATTGGTAGATGTAGTTGTGGGTCCAGATGCCTATCGTGATCTTCCAAACTTGATCGATAAGGTCGATGATGGTGGAAGAGCGGTGAATGTACTGCTTTCTCGTGAAGAAACCTATGCCGATATCAATCCAGTCCGTTTAAATACAAATGGGATTTCTGCTTTCATTTCCATCATGCGTGGATGTGATAATATGTGTTCTTTCTGTGTCGTTCCTTTTACACGCGGGAGAGAGCGTAGCAGAGATGCAGTTTCTATTGTAAAAGAAGCAGAAGATCTTTTCCGTGCTGGATATAAAGAGATTACCCTATTGGGTCAGAATGTGGACTCGTATAAATATACCCCTGCTGTTGCAGAAGGCGAGGAGCCTAAAGAAACCATCAATTTTGCACAATTATTGGCATTGGTTGCTGAAGTAAGCCCTGAATTAAGAATCAGGTTCTCGACTTCCCATCCGAAGGATATTACCGATGAGGTGTTGTATACGATGGTTAAATATGAAAATATCTGTAAATATATTCACCTACCTGTACAATCGGGTAACTCGCGGGTATTGGATCTGATGAACCGTACCTATGATCGAGAATGGTATATGGAGCGTGTGGATGCCATCCGCAGGATCATCCCCGAATGTGGGATCTCTACCGATGTGATCACCGGTTTCTGTACTGAAACTGAGGAAGAACATCAGGAAACACTATCCATGATGGATTATGTGAAATATGATTTCGCCTATATGTTCGCCTATTCGGAACGCCCGGGTACATTAGCAGCCAAACGCTATGAGGATGATATTCCTGAGGAGGTGAAGAAACGTCGTTTGACGGAGGTTGTCGACCTGCAGAGAAGTCACAGCCTGTACCGTTTGGAGAAATTTGTCGGTAAAGTGCATAAGGTCTTGATCGAAGGATTTTCAAAACGTTCGGATAAGGATTTTTGTGGTCGTAATGACCAAAATACGATGGTTGTTTTCCCAGTAGATGCACGCTACAAGGTGGGTGACTATGTAAACGTATTGGGAGAGAGTTGTACTTCAGCTACATTAATCGGTAGGATTGTAGACTAATTCTTCTCCATAATCACAATTTTAAAGCATGGATAATCAGGATATTAAGAATAGATTTGGCATAATTGGAAACTCTCCATTGTTAAATCGTGCAATAGATATTGCGCGACAAGTCGCACCAACTGATATATCGGTGTTGATTCAAGGAGAGAGTGGATCGGGTAAGGAGGTGTTCTCCCATATCATCCATCAATTAAGTTCCAGGAAACATGGACAATTCATCGCAGTAAACTGTGGAGCAATCCCAGAAGGTACGATCGATTCGGAATTGTTCGGACATGAGAAAGGATCCTTTACCGGAGCGCACGAAGCCCGTAAGGGGTATTTTGAAGTTGTTGATGGTGGTACCATCTTCTTGGATGAGGTAGGGGAATTGCCATTGGGAACCCAGGCCCGTTTATTGCGTGTTCTGGAGTCTGGAGAATATATCCGCGTAGGATCATCGAAGGTTCAGAAAACCAATGTACGCGTTATTGCAGCCACCAATGTGGATGTTTTTGAGGCCGTTAAAAAAGGGAAGTTCCGTGAAGATCTATATTATCGCTTAAACACTGTTCCATTATATATTCCACCATTGCGCGAGCGCAAGGAGGATATCTATTTATTGTTCCGCAAGTTTGTAGTAGATTTCGCGGATAAATATCGGACACCGGGTATACAATTGACAGAGGATGCCCAGGAATTGTTAAAGAATTATTCTTGGCCAGGGAATGTGAGGCAATTGAAGAATATTGCGGAACAGATTGCCGTTCTGGAAAAAGAGCGGGTGGTGGATGCCAAAATATTGAGCCAATATTTGCCGGTAGAAGCCAGCAGTTCTTTGCCAATGGCAATCAAAGACAGCAATAAGGATAATTTTTCGGAAAGAGACCTGTTGTACAAAGTGCTCTTTGATATGAAAAAGGATATGGTTGATCTGAAGAAACTGGTGGTGGAGCTTATTCAAAAAGGATTCAACCCAGGTACGATCGAACAACATTCACCTTATATCAATCAATTATACCAAGAAGTAAGACCGAATACAGCGGCTTTGGTTTCTGAGGAATATAATCCGGTACAGAATCCAACCATTACCATCCATAACCCGAATCAGCAGAATCCTTCGTCCAACGATTACCTGTATGATACCCAGGATGTGGAAGAGGTAGAAGAGGAATCATTATCCTTGATGGATAAGGAATCTGATTTGATAAAAAAGGCATTGAAGAAGCATAAGGGTAAAAGGAAGGCCGCGGCACAGGAACTGGGTATTTCGGAACGTACCTTGTACAGAAAGATTAAGGATTTAAACCTAGATTAAGATATTCGTCATGTTCAAAATAAAAGGAACAGTTATTACGTTTTTAATGTCAATCGGCATGCTACTGATCATCAATGCATGTGGGGTTTCGTATAGTTTGAAGGGTAGTTCGATTCCTGAAAATGTAAAGACCTATACCGTAACATTCTTTGAGAATATTTCACCAATGGTTTCAGCAACCCTAAGTCAGACCATGACGGAAGGATTGAAGGAGCGGATCCGCTCGCAATCCCGATTGAGCCAGGTGAACCAAGATGGAGATACCCAGTTTGATGGTACGATTACCAATTACTCGATCACGCCAGCGGCAGTTGAAGCGGGGTCGGATCGTGCAGCCATGAACAGACTTTCCATCACGGTTAAAGTGAAATTTACGAACCGTAAAGATGATACTGGAAAGAGTGATTTCGAGGAATCATTTACGCAGTTCAAAGAGTTCCGTGGAGAAGTTTCAAATCAGGAAACGCAATTGAACGCGGAGATTGTAAAAGCACTTACCGAGGATATCTTTAATAAAGCATTTAATAACTGGTAGTCAAATATATCAACCTATGGATCTACGACAAGTATTTAGAAAGGCCCTGGAGAATCCCTTGGAAGTGAGTGAGGTTGATTTTCAACAGTTACTTTCGAAATATCCATTTTCCCAGCCTATAATTTTTGCGCATGAGCGTAAGAAAAATCTGGAGAATTTACCTGTAGATAAACAGAAAACATTAATGTATGCGTATAATTCCTTTTGGCTAAGGGATTATCTGCAGAAACCTGTTGCACAGATTCCAGAATTGGAAGCGGTATCGGATGATTATATCGCTTTCGAAGAGTATACATCCGAGGATGAGCAGGAAGAAGTGGTATTGGAAGAAGAAGTTCTGGGTGAGGGATTTTTGGAAGAAGAAGTTTTGGATGAGGAGGTAGAGGCAGAAGTTGAAGAAAATTTTTTTGATCCTCCCGCAGCATATAATATAGAATCTGCATTTCCAGAAGTAGATGAAGAGGAAGATGTTCCATTGGATGAGGATGAGGAAGATGTTGAAGTTGCTGTAGAGAAACTGGAAGGCACGCATAGGGAGGAGGATGTCAGTTTATATAATGATGAGCTGATGCCTTATAGCTTCCGTTGGTGGTTGTACAAAACACGATTGGAGCATGCAGAAACCTATCAGCCATTTGTATCTCCGGTATTACCCAAGTCCCAAAATGGACAGTTTGATCCTAAGAAATTGGACGAGGCGATCCTAGATCAGCAGATACGTGAGAACATTTTTCACTTGCAGAATCCCGAGGATAAATTGAGTGAGCCTTATAAAAAGGAGACGATCGAATTCCGTTCGAATGAGCCTACCGATGAGGTGATCGAGAAATTTATCCGTGAAGAACCTCAGATTCAACCTCCCAGAGCAGAAAGCATCAATACCGAAAATAAGGCTCGTAGAAGTTCAGAGGATCAACTTTCAGTCGTTACAGAGACACTGGCGAATATCTATGAATCGCAGGGAATGTATGAAAAATCGATTTCGGTATTTAGAAAATTAATTTCAGAGAATCCAGAAAAAAAATCGTACTTTGCGGCCCGAATTAAAGAATTAGAACAAAAGTTATAAAAGAAATATAAAAATGGACATTTTATTTATTATCCTAATTATTCTAGCGAGTTTATTGTTAGCATTATTTGTGTTAATCCAAAACCCTAAAGGTGGCGGTTTATCATCAGGATTCTCTGGGGGAGCAAACCTGATCGGTGTACAACGTACAGGTGATATATTGGAAAAAGGTACTTGGGTGTTGATCATTGCTTTAATGGTTTTCTGTGTGGCGATCAATATTTTGGGCCCATCAGCTGGTTCAGGTAATGGTCTTGGCGATCAGATCGAAGCACCAGTTCAAACTCCATCGTTGAACTTGAACCCATCAGCAACTCCACCGGCTACTGTTCCTACAACACAGACGCCAGCAGCTGCTGACTCTACAAAATAAGGTTACCCTTCGTATAAGAAATATGATCCCTGTCTGGCTTAGACAGGGATTTTTTTTATGCTTTTAATCCTTACCAATTAGTGACATCCTGACATCATTATTTTACTTAAACTGTCAACAAAATGGTTTAAAAATGTTATTTTGACACAAAAAGATTAGTAATTTGGATTGGCATAGTTCGTGATGCCCTAACAATGATTATACATTTAAACATAAAAAACTGATATACAATTATGGCATTAAGTATTAAACCTATTGGAGACAGAGTGGTAGTAGAACCTTCTCCAGCGGAAGAAAAGACAGCGTCTGGAATCTATATACCTGATACTGCGAAAGAAAAACCATCCCAAGGAACAATCGTAGCAGTAGGTTCAGGTAAACCAGAAGAGCCTTTGACGGTACAGGTAGGTGATAAAGTATTGTACGGTAAATATGCAGGTACTGAAATTACTTACGAAGGGAAAGAATATTTAATTATGCGTGAAGCAGATATTTACGCAGTTCTTTAAATCAATCTACTTAAATCTTTAAAAATAATAGTCAAATAGAAATGGCAAAACAAGTAAAATATAACGTAGAAGCGCGTGATTCCCTGAAAAAGGGTGTTGATACATTGGCGAATGCCGTAAAAGTAACATTAGGTCCAAAAGGTCGTAATGTAATTATTGAGAAGAAATTTGGTTCACCAGCTATTACAAAAGATGGTGTTTCTGTTGCGAAGGAAATCGATTTGAAAGATCCATTGGAAAACATGGGTGCTCAAATGGTCAAAGAAGTAGCTTCAAAAACCGCAGATCAAGCAGGTGATGGTACCACTACAGCAACAGTATTGGCACAGGCTATCGTAGCGCCAGGTATCAAATCCGTAGCAGCAGGTGCTAACCCAATGGATTTGAAACGTGGTATCGATAAGGCTGTTTCTGCAGTCGTGGCTAACTTGAGATCGCAATCTCAAGTAGTTGGTGCCGACAACAATAAAATCAAACAAGTAGCTTCTATCTCTGCAAACAATGACGAAGTAATCGGTTCATTGATCGCTGAAGCTATGGAAAAAGTAGGAAACGACGGAGTAATTACTGTTGAAGAAGCAAAAGGTACTGAAACTGAAGTAAGAACGGTAGAAGGTATGCAATTCGACCGTGGTTACCTTTCTCCATATTTCGTTACGAACTCTGATAAAATGGAAGCAGAGTTGGATAACCCTTATATCTTAATCTACGACAAGAAAATAAGCAACATGAAAGAATTGTTGCCAGTATTGGAAAAACAAGTTCAAACTGGTAAACCATTGTTGATCATCGCTGAGGATCTGGACGGAGAAGCTTTAGCTACGTTGGTAGTTAACAAAATCCGTGGATCACTGAAAGTGGCAGCTGTTAAAGCTCCAGGATTTGGTGACCGTCGTAAAGCGATGTTAGAGGATATCGCTATCCTTACTGGTGGTACTGTGATCTCTGAAGAAAGAGGTTTCAAATTAGAGAATGCAGAATTATCTTACTTGGGACAAGCAGAAAAAGTAGTTGTTGATAAGGACAATACTACGATTATCAATGGTTCAGGTAATGCAGAAGATATCAAAGGTCGTGTAGCCCAGATCCGTGCCAACATTGAAACTACTACTTCTGATTACGATCGTGAGAAACTTCAAGAGCGTTTAGCTAAATTATCTGGTGGTGTTGCGGTACTTTATGTAGGTGCAACTACAGAGGTAGAAATGAAAGAGAAGAAGGACCGCGTTGATGATGCCCTACATGCTACTCGTGCAGCAGTTGAAGAAGGTATCGTTGCAGGTGGTGGTGTTGCTTTCATCCGTGCTACAGAGGCTTTGACAGATCTTAGAGGTGACAACGAGGATGAGAACATCGGTATTGACATCATCAAACGTGCTATCGAAGAGCCATTACGCCAAATCTGTGCGAATGCTGGTATCGAAGGTGCGGTGATCGTTCAAAAGGTAAAAGAAGGAACTGCAGATTTCGGATACAATGCGCGTACTGACAAGTTTGAGAACTTGATCGCAGCAGGTGTAATCGATCCTACTAAAGTTTCTCGTGTTGCTTTAGAAAACGCAGCTTCTGTTGCTTCGATGTTATTGACAACAGAATGTGTATTGGCTGATGAACCTGAAGAGAACCCAGTAGGTGCTGGTGGACCTCCAATGGGTGGCGGTATGGGTGGAATGATGTAAGATCATCCCCTTTCAAAAATATATTTAGCAAAGAGCTGCCTTTTGGCGGCTCTTTGTGTTTTATTGACAATGGAAATCAAGTATATTCGTATGGTAATTCAGGAATTGGTTGGACTTAAGTTTAAATAGGATGGACGGACAGGAGGTTTTGATGCTGATCTTAATCTTTGTGATTGGTGATGTATTGATTTATTTTGTATGGAAAAATGTGGGCAACAAACGGGTTGTAACTCCCATAATTCCTGAAGAAGGATCTATCCGTGAGGTATTGTTGGATAGGGTGAGGTTTTTTAAGAATTTAAAACCTGCCCAACAGGATGTATTCTTGAAACGGGTGGTTTATTTTTTGCATACCACGAAGATATCAGCAGAGAAAGGTTCGGTTATTACCGATGAACATCGGGTATTGGTGGCGGCAAGTGCTACTATCCCTTTGTTCCATTTTGAAACCTGGTCTTATGAATACCTTGATGAAGTATTGATCTATCCAGGAACTTTTAATGAAAAGTACAATACACAGGAAGCTAAGCGAAACATCCTCGGCATGGTCGGTGATGGTGTAATGCACAGAAAGATGATTCTTTCCTTACCAGCGTTACTTTCTGGATTCTCCAAGAATTCGGATAGCAATACGGCCATCCATGAATTTGTACATTTAATTGATAAAGCGGATGGTGAAGTGGATGGCGTGCCTGAATATTTGATTCCTAAAGAACTGATACAGCCTTGGATGGAAGAAATGGAACAAACGATCTCAGAAATCCGAAGGAATAAATCTGATATCCGTGATTATGAAGCTACTAATAACGGTGAATTCTTAGCAGTTGTTTCTGAATATTTCTTTCAAAAACCTAAAATGCTGAAGGCAGACCATCCAGAGCTCTATGAATTGTTGGATGAGATTTATTGTGCTAAAAAGTGATTTTTTACGGGATCAGGATACAGGATTCTCTTATTTAAACGTTGATTAGTTATAGACTTTAAAATTTAACATGATGGAATACAGGTTATTAGAGAACAGTGATTTAAGTGTCTCGGTGATTACCTTTGGTGCTTGGGCGGCAGGAGGATGGATGTGGGGAAGTACGGACAGAAATGATGCTATAGAAGCCATCCGTGCCGCCTATGACCTGGGGGTTACCTCTATTGATACTGCTCCAATTTATGGTCAGGGTACTAGTGAAGAGATTGTTGGAGAGGCCATTAAGGACTTTAGGAGAGATGAGGTCCAATTGTTGACCAAATTTGGGATGCGTTGGGATTTTGCAGAAGGGGCTTTTGCCTTCCATAGCAAGAACAATCAGGAGGAAGCGATCGAAATCTATAAGTTCGCTGGAAAGGATAGTGTGATCTATGAGTGTGAACAGAGTTTAAAACGCTTAGGAACGGACTATATCGATCTTTATCAGATCCACTGGCCGGATTCTATCACGCCCTTGGATGAGACTTTTGAGGCAGTAGGAAGATTGATCGAACAAGGAAAGGTACGATATGCCGGGGTATGTAATTATGATGCGAAATTGATGGAAGAGGCAGGCAGAACCCTCAACCTTGTTTCCAACCAGATTCCTTTTAGTATGGTTAACCGTGGGGTGGAAGAAGAAACCATTCCTTACTGCATCAAACAGAATAAAGCTGTTTTGGCTTATAGCCCTTTAGAGCGTGGTCTTTTGACGGGAAAGATACATCCGGGATATAGCTTTAAGTCAGGAGATCATCGGGCTAATCTGCCGCACTTCCAACCAGATTTCATCGATAGGACCAATATCCTTTTGGAAAGAATCAAACCTTTGGCAGATGATAAGGGGGTAACATTGAGTCAATTGGTACTACGATGGACAGTAGAACGTCCCGGAATAACCATCGCCTTAGCAGGAGCAAGGAATGCACAGCAAGCTGTTGAAAACGCGAAGAGCATGAACATCAACCTTACGGATGATGAAATCGAATTTGTGAATGCAGTGGTGGATGCTTTCTAATCAAAAGATACTTTTTATAATTACAAGATCTTACAATCAACTAAGGTCCTGTAATTTTACCACTTGATTCTGATCATTGAAATAGAAATAGGACTTTCCGGCCAATTCAATCTTATCGCCTTGTTTCATGGTATCGGAAATATCCATAGCTAGGCTTGCGGTATATAGGATGCGGACTTCAATCAGGTTAGAGGATTCATGCAATTCGGATATGACCTGTTCGCGGTCTTCGAAGAAAGATTTAGCGGATTCTGCCTGCTCTTTAAAAGCCTCAATCCCTTCCAGAGAGTCGGTGGTTACCCCATTCTGGATATTTTCAAATACGACATCTTCTGAAAAATGCTGTACCATTCCTTCTACGTCAAAATTATTGTATGCCTGTATATAATTCCTGACAATTTCTTCTCTTAGGTTCATAGGATGTTGTTTTGTATAAAGATAATAAAAAAGGAGTCACCCTAAGACACCTCCACAACTATTATGTAACAAACAACAAACTTATTTCTTTATCCAGATTTCCAATAGTTTCCTTAAGTTTAGGATCTGATGGACGTGGGCTATCTGCAGCGATCAAGTTTCCAGCTTTGTCGATAAGGATGTAACAGGGGATGCCATCTACTTTATAAGCAACTGATAATACATTTTCAACTCCTGAATGCAGTTGGATTACCTTTGTGTTTTTTTTTCCTTCCCATGGGTTTTTCATTTGCTATTATTTTTGTCGATTGATATGCCAACAAATGCAACGCCTTTATCTTTGTATTCTTCATAAATTTTTTTCCAATGGGGTTCTTGTGCAAGACATGGACCACACCATGTCGCCAAAAGATCTATTAACACAACTTTCCCTTTTAAATCCTTTGGTGCTACATTTTTACCATTTACATCGGAATAACTGAAACTTTCCACAGTAATGCCAGTTTTTGTTTTGGCAAGTTTTGTTACCATGGTTTCAGTCAGTTTGAATTGTTCCGGCAGTGTCAAGTACTTTTGGTTAGCTGTTTTACTTAATGGAATTCTTACATCGATCGAGCCTTTTCTATTTTTGATGCAATAAATTACCATTTCAGAACATCCGAAAGAATTGAATTGAGTCGGTTTTCTTCATCTAATATCCCTTTTCCTCTTTTTTTTTTCCATCAGCAATATAGTCAAAAAACGATCTCCAAATGGTAAAATTAGCTGTTGACAGGTCAGATGTTTACCGGTATTGAAATTCTGGTAATAACTGGTAAACTCTTCCTTATCCGGATGTGCTTGTCTAGGCATGTAGTTATAACTTATGGTATTATAAGCGAATTCATTTTCGACGATCCTTGGGGATAATTTCTCGAACACCTTATTTCCGGTTTTCGGATCTTTTTAGAAAAAGCTTAAATTTTTAATCATCTCCTCCAAATGGGGGAAGAATTCCACATAGGTGGACATCCCCCTAATTGAAGAGGCCATATGCCACTGGTTCAGGGCTTTGGTTTCGGGACTGTCCATATTGAAAGCTCATAGTTTTCACGGTTTAATATTATGGTTAGGTCTTCATTGCCCTTAAATGAGAACCTGAGGTTATTTTATGTTCGCAAGAATTTGCCACTACCGTGTAAATGAAACCTTCATATTCAGGATTGAACCTGGAGCCAAATCGACCTTTTCCACCTGTGTCTGAGATTGCTATATCGAACAGTCTTGAAAAATAAATTTAACTTCAAAAAATAAGTTCTAATCATTTTTTTACACCCAAATACGCAGGCCATTCCCGTTGTAGCCAACTATTAATTGTTGATTTTTTTACAAAAAAAACCAAATAGTTTTTAACTATTATTTAACAACTGTTAAAATAATCTTTTTTGGTAAGATTCTTGTTGCAAGAATTGGCGATAATTTTTTTACTGTATAAAATTGTATCGCTAATTTATAGAACTTACAATAAATGGGTGTAAATTGCATCTCCTTTAATAAAGTAAGTTTTTTAATAATAAATAATTCCGAAATATGAAAAAAACCATTTTTTCGTTACTTGTCCTAGCTGCATGTAGCTTTAAATCCGCTCAAGCACAATTTACGCGCCCAATCAGCGTGGGAATTGGCGGAGGTCCTACCATCAACCTAACAGATCTAGCAAACGTAGAAGCACAATTCGCAGGCCATATTGATGTTGATGGGTTGATTACCCCTTTTGTGTCGGTCGGTGTACATGCTGAAAGAGGAGTACTAAAAGGTCATGGATATTTAAGTGAATTCAAAAATGATTATTGGGCATTTAATGCAAATGCAAAAGTAAGAGCTGGTCAATTCATGAATCTGTCCGACAATTACAGCTATTATAACCTTCAAGCCAGTACTTTTAATAAAATTTTAGCCAATGTATACCTAGGGGCCGGAGCAGGATTCATGAAAAATAAAATTGAAGCCAGCATCACTCCAGAATATGAAGCTGGAGTTATTTCTCAAGGAGGTCATATCTCCGATGATCTTACCGGATTTCATTTTGTTGTTCCGGTAAATGTCGGAATCGATATTCCTATTGGAAGAACCTTATATGGACCACAGTGGGCGGTGAATATCAATTATCAACATACCATCACGACAAAGGATAACTTAGATGCGGTTGTTAATAAAAGGAACGATCAATATTCATACATTTCCCTAGGATTGAAATACGCGCTATTCCACAGAAAATAATAGGATAATTTGCTGATCAGATATATAAATAACAAAACAACAACAATAAATAGATAATATGAAAAGACTGTTCCTAAGTCAGCTTTATAGCACATTTTGCTTGGCTATATTGGTAGGTGTCGTCGGATGTTCCTCATCTGGAAACCTATACAATGCACCTAAGGTATCTGCCTTTAAGGGAGGGAAACTACCAGCGCCTCCGGGTATGGTGTATGTTCCGTCCGGTACAATTCTGTTCAAAGGGTCATTAGATAGCGGAAATGTTGGTAAGAATGTGAGTCTTAGTGCATTCTTTATTGACGAAACGGAGGTGACCAACAAACAATACCGTGAGTTCGTGAATTGGGTAGCCGATTCCATCGCTGTTACCGATTATCTACAGGATGATCAATACTTTTTGGATATCGCAAGTGAAGATGGTACAAGCAAACGTATCGATTGGAAAAAGGTGAAACGTATTTCTCCACTTTGGAAAAGTAAGGATCCCGTAATTGCGGAGAAATTGGCGCCTATGTTGGAATTGAAAGGTTCGAACAGAGCCCTGAATCCAGAAATCGTGCAATACCGATTTTCCTACCTGAAAACAAAAGGGAATCTTAAAAAGGAATATGTTACGGAAACCGTTTCCATTATGCCAGCAGAAGATATCTGGTCAAAAGATTTCCCGAATGCGCAGCTTACCTCTTTGGATGCAAATTACTTCACGCACCAATCATTTGATTACTATCCGGTAATCGGGGTTACCTGGCGCCAAGCCCGCGCCTTTACCGATTGGAGAGGAAAGGAAATGATGGCCAATGTGATGAAGAATTCGTATTTGAGCGGTTATCAATTGACATTCAGTTTGCCTACCGAAGCACAATGGCAATATGCTGCTGAAGGTAAGATCGATCCTAGAGATACTATCGTGGGTAAAAGAATGACCATTGATGGCGATAATGGAAAAGAGAAATTGGCCGTCAACTATAAGCAAGGCGAGGGTACTTATTCCAGGGATGGAGCAACCTTTACATTGCCGGTAAAATCCTACCAACCGAATGCTTTTGGCATTTATAATATGGCAGGTAATGTTTCAGAATGGACATTGGATGCCTTCAGTCCGTCGGCTGTAGCGTTTGTGAACGACCTGAACCCGGTATTATTATATGATGCAGATGAGGATGATGCAGATGCTCTTAAACGTAAAGTGGTACGCGGCGGATCATGGAAAGATAACGGTGAGCAGCTGAACAGCGAAACCCGTAACTATTCCGTGGATTACGAACCACATTCCTATATTGGATTCCGTTGTGTGATGTCGGCATTTGAAATGCCTACTTCGCAAAGTAAGACCAGAAAATATTAATAAGGCCTGTTGATGATTAAAATGATTTGTAAGATGAAAAAATGGCTTATGTTAGTGGTAGTTACAATGGGAGTTAGCCCATTGATCGCCCAAACGATTGATACCATACCTGATAGTACGGCATTGCAGACTATTCAGACCCAAACGGTGGTTCAGGGAGAACCGCTAATGGATACCATTCCGACTACGGATGGTTTCTTCCAAGTGAATAACCTGGAGGATGCGGTTCCTTTTGCTTTTCCGGAAGTGAACGTAAAGAATATCCGTTTTTACAAACGGGTATGGCGTGATATTGATCTGAAAGATGATCGTAATTTTATATATGCGGTTCCAGGCAATTCCTTAATGGAAGTGATCATGAAATCTATTGAGCAAGGTAAATTAACACCATATAGTCCTGAGGATGATTCCTTCAAAGGAAAGCTTTCCGCCAGAGAAGGTATGGCAAGATTTGCAGACAGTGTTCTCGTTCCGATTTTTGATGATGAAGGTAATCAGATCGACTCCAGGATGACCCTGAATGAGTTCAATCCTGAGCGCGTGACCAAATTCCGTATCAAAGAGGATATTTTCTTTGATAAGCAAAGAGGAAGATTGGAAACACGTATTATTGGCGTGGCGCCACTGATGGATATTACCACCTCTGCAGAATTGGCGACTTCTGTAGGTTCCACTCCAGCATTCTGGTTGTATTTCCCACAGTTACGTTATGCCCTGGTAAAGGTCGATGTTTCCGATCCGGATAAGGGGCTGTATGATATGACGATGGATGACTTGTTTGTTCAGCGTAAATTTGCAAGTAAGATCATCCGCGAATCCTCACCAGGTATGTTGCAACAGGCTGAATTGGCTAGTGCAGATAGTACCATGATGGATGGTTCACAAGCCATCGAGGATAAATTGGAAGCCTATAAAAAGAAACTTTGGAAGAATCCAAAAGGGGTAAAGTCAGAGAATTTAGAAGGGCATGAGCAGGATCTTAAACTGGAGGAGGAAGAGAAACGGCTGAAAGAACAATTGCAGCAGGAAGAGCAGCAACAGCGTTTAAGAAGAGAGCAGAGAGAACAGCAATTGCAACAACAGCTCCAAGAGCAACAGCAACAATTACAGGAAGGAACCTATTAAAAAATACATATAAAAAAAACGCCAACCATTCAATTATGGTTGGCGTTTTTTTATGTTTTATCTGCTATTAATTAGCAGTCAGTGCAACTGCATTCAATTGTCTTGGTGTTCCATCAGGTCCTACTGCGATAATATTATCGAAGATAACCCTTGTTCCAGGTCCAATACCATTGATGGCCGAGCGCATGGAAGAACTCAATTGGTTTCCGGAGGTGGACAACACAATCGCATCCGCCCTTGGTTTCGCAATGATCAAGGAGAATTTGGTCACCTTGAAGGATGCGTCAAAATCAAAGTTATCCAATTTAGCAAAAATGGCATTCTGAGCCTTGATCGATACGGTTGGCATGGATCCACCCGTTTTACCGGCAAACTGAGCGATAGGATCAGGGATACGTTTCACACGGAAATCCGTAGAACTTAATATCTGATTCTTACCCGGAGCTACTTCTGCCGATACCGTGATCTTCGCTGTTCCAGGAGAACTTACACGGACATTATACTTCCCGCCGCTTCCTGAAAGGCTTCCACCACTCATGCTCACCTTGATTTTATTGGTTGGTGTTCCTGGTGCCGAAACCGAAATAGGGTTGTTAACGCCAATATACAATACGTTCATCTTATCCGGAGATACTACTGCCGAAGGTCTCGAAACTTGGTAGGTCTGTGCTGGCGTACGGTATTCCTTAATCGAACCATCGGTTTGCTTCACTTTAATGATACCCGACCAGGTAAAGATCCCTTCTTGGCTGGTGTTTACTCGGTAGATACCTTTTCCATCCTGCACGTCCAGATTAGCACCATTGACACTGATGCTCGGCTGTGATTTGGAATCGGATGCCGTCAAGAATACTTCTGCTGTATAAGGTTGACCTTGTACCAAGTAGGAGGTTGGAGCAACAGCAACCGCTGCAAACTTATCCAAGTTCACTACCGCTTGGTCCATTTTGCCCAAGATCAGTTTTACCATGTCAGATTCTGCATTTTGGGCATCTGTTTGAATCTTTGTCAAGATGGTCATCGCAGCTGTCAAAGGCGTTCCGCTTCCAAAATTGATTTCCTCCCATTTACGTTTCCCGTTCACCGGTTTTTCTGGGTCATTTGCCTCTAAGGAGAACGAAACAGATTTCTGTTCTTCTGGTGTTAATAAGGCCAATAGTTTTGCTCTTGTTTGGTTTATTTTATCCTTTAGTTCTGTACCCTTCTTTTGGTTGATCATCATATTTACAGCGATATCTTCATTCTCGCGCATTTTCAGATCTCCCGTATTCTCGTCATATCCTCCGCCTTGATTGACGAATTCTTCTTTAATACTGTTGATGTACTGATTAAGGTCGTTGATGATGGCGGATGCGCTTTTTGCCTTATCATAGATTGGCTTTGCACGTCCAGGCTCATCTTTTAATTTGGTGCTTTCAAAAGCGGTAAATAATTGCTGAACCGAATTGTTAACATTCGATTTGGATGTTTCTAAACTGTTGTTGATGTTCTTGAATGCATCCAATATGGAATCCGGTACATTTAATGCAAGCAGGGCTAGCAAGACCAAATACAAGATATTGATCATCCGCTGCCTTGGCGTCTCTCTTCCTAATGCCATTTTGTAGGTTTTAAGTTTTACGTGGATGAATTATACTCTAGGTTGGTTCATGGCTGTCAACATATTGCCATAGATAGCATTTAATGCATTCAGGTTTTTCGCCAACTTGTTCACTTCATCTTTGAATGCTTTGGAATCATCAATAGACTCGTTGAAGTTTTTCATCGTAAAGCTTAAATTCTCATAGAAACTATTCATGGACTGCAAGTGCGAAGACGATTCGCGCAGTTCTTTTTCATACATACTGTTCAATTGACGCAGGTTACTGGTTAATTGAGTTACCTGTTCTTGATAATTGCTGGTATCAGAATTGGTATTGGACAAGGCCACCAAATTAGCCGATGCTTTTTCAAAAGCAACACTTAGACCATCAAATTTGGAAGTAGCTAAGCGTAATTTCTGTGCAAATTCATCAGTTGCCAAAGACACATCAGAAATACGGTTGATGGCGGAAACTTTTTCGCCAAAATCACGCAATCCCCTGCCCAGGTTTTCGATTGTTGCTGGTTCGATCTGTGCGTCCGAGAACATTTTGTCCAATGCTGCAGTAGCAGATGCTCCTGATTGTTGGTTTACAACCTGAACGGATCTGTTTGGCAATTCACCTTGGAAGTTGTCATCCAATTCTGGATAAACCTTAGCCCAATCTGGTTCTGCTGGCGGTGGGTTGAAACCCATTAAAAAGAATAATAAGGCCTCAACCGTTAGGCCGATACCGATGATGTAATTCGCCAATGATCCACCGATATGAAGGATCTTGAACATTACACCAATAATTACAATACTCGCTCCCCAAGAAATGGCAACATGCAACCATCTTGAATTGTCTTTTTTCTTACTCATAATGTCAATTTTGATTGAACTTTTTTTAAGTGTTTGTAGATATAAGTTTTTTTAGCATTCCATAAACAAATACATGCTCAGAAATCCATCTATTACAACGATTTTGAACCTGATTTATTACGGAATATTCCCCAAATATAACCTTATTGGTTAATTTTGGGGAAATTTTGGATATTATTTTATTCTTAAATAACCCTTTTGGGGGAGCAAAAAAGTCTTTTTTTTAGCTTAATCCCTTAAGATGTTCCTCTCTAATTGAGATACTGTGGAGAAAGGAATTGTTCCAGGAATTTATTTGCTAATTGTTAAACATAAATTGGTTATCTTGTTCCTGAAAACAATGGGTTGGAGGAAGGATCTATGAGTAAAATGACACTTAAGGCTTTAGAAGAATACTTGGAATTGTCCGTTTCTACGGTATCTCGGGGGCCTTAAATGATAGCTATGAAATCAGTGAGGAAACCAAGGAGCGGGTTCGCAAGCTGCCAAAAAATTTGATTATAAACCTAATTTGGCAGCGAAAGGACTTAAAACAGGGAAAAGTAATTCCATTGGTTTGATCATTCCCTACCTTTCCAGTGCGTTCCAGTCACAGATCCTAGAAGGTGCCCAACAAACGGCTCTTGAATATAACGTGAATCTGATTTTATGCAGAGCCGCGAAAATGAAAAGATAGAGAAGGAATGCCTCCAAGCCTTAATCCAACAGAATATCGATGGAATTATCATTGCACCAAGTGCAAATAGCAGTATCTCTTATTTAAAACAATCGAAAAAACAAGTGCATTTAGTCCTGGTGGACCGGATAGATTTTGAACTGGATTCCCCAAAGATTGGTGTGGATAGTGAATTTGGTGCATATCAAGCCACAAGGCATCTGTTGGAAAACGGGAGAAAGGAAATTCTAGTCCTTGCAGGAAAAAATTTAGGCGTTAACAGCACAAGAATCTTAGGCTATAAAAAAGCTTTGCAGGATTTTAAGATCCCTTTCTATCATGAACATATCATACAGATCAATCATGGTCAGGAATCCAAAGAATTGATGAACAACCTTAAGCTGATGTTGGAACGAAAACTAAAGGAGTTTGATCAACCCATTGGATTGTTAGGAATAACAGATACATTGACTGTAAATAGTTTGGGAGTTTTACATCAATTAGGTAAAAAAGTGCCGCAGGATGTGAGCGTGATTGGCTTTGCCAATCTGTTATTTGCGGAGTCCTTGAATCCACCTTTGTCATGTATCGTACAACCTGCTATTGAAATGGAAAGAACTGCTGTTTAAGAATTGATGAAGGTTGTTCAAACAAAAGTTAATCCTGAATTAGTTCCAGAACAGCTCATTTTGAAGCCAGAAATCATTTTACGGGATTCATCTCATAACACGTGAATAAGTAAAAAATTATAAAAGTCTGGTTACTTTCAATTGGTTATTTCAAATCTATTTATGAAAATGTCTAATTTAAATAGATGAATTAATTAATCTATTTTGGCTAATCCTGAAAAACTGTTCACGTTATTTAGAAAAATCTTAACAAAAAATATTAATCTAACTCGCTAATAAAGAGTATTATGATAAATTGATTTAAATCTATATTAGAATATTTTTCCTATATTTGTTTTAGAATCAATTAACTATTTATGAAAAAAGTCTTTATTACTTTACTGGCTTCAGCATCAATTGCTTTTTCTTCCTGCCAGAAGGAACAAGATATTGTCACGATGGATGGGGAATGGTACATCAGGGCAATACTAGAGGAGTCTACTAAGCGTGATGAATTGGTATCAAGGTATTATAAAATGTATAAAAGGTCCGATGTTTATAATAAATATTATAAAACCATAACCTTTTCAGGCAATTCTTTTGTAATTACTACCTATGATAGAGATAAGGATTCAAATAAGAATACGATATCGACCATAACATATCCATTTACAATCGATGGAGATAATATGACCGTTACTCTTCCTGACAGAAGGACAACCACTTATAATTATAAGTTTTATGGATTGGGTTCACGAAGTTTACAATTAGGTTTTATCAATACGTTTGTCAATAACAATAATGAAACCATAGTCACCACCAATAAAACGGTGTTGTTGAGGGAATTTCCTAAGGACGATAGCGAAGAGGAAACAGAAGAAATGCCTGCTCCTGGAGAAGTTGGTGGAGGTGAAGATACGGATGCTCCACCACCCATTGGTTGGTAAGATAGTTTTCTTCAAGCATAAAAAAGTCTAATGAATTCAATTAGACTTTTTTTTATGCTTATTCATTTGTACAGTTTAGAAAAATAAAAAGGGGGATTTATATCAAATCCCCCTTAATCTATTAGATTCTATATTAATTATTATAGTTTCGATAGTTTACCATAGAATATGGCTGCTGGGTCAGAGACTTTAATCAAACCTCCTAAAGTACCGGCGTTAGGATCCGATCCTGAGATATAGGTTAGTTTGAATTCACCACCACTGAAGTAATTTCGAACAGCTGTTGATACCCAGCCATTGTTCCAGTTACCATTTGTAGCAATTGGAGCTGTTAGTTTTAATACACCATCTGTCAAGGTGTAATTATATTCCGCGCTTGCTAGGTATACGGTACTACCGCTTTGGAAACGGACATCCAATACAGCAACTTTCGATGTCGATAACCTAAAGTTCACAGAGTGGGTCACCATACCATTTGCTGCATGGAAATTAACTAGGGCTGTCCAGATTGAGTTAAAACTTGAAGAAACACCTTCGGGCTGCTTAGTTCCAGCAATCGTTATTGCATTGAATGCCCCATCAAAAGAAAACATCACCTCAATAGGAAGAATTGGGTTAGCGCTATTTTTGATCTCGTATTTATTTCCCGCAATATCATGGATAAATATGTTATTCCCTTCCACTTCGCCTTTAGTAAAAACCAGATCCCTATGATTTCCGCCTGCTAAAATATCAAAACCTTTTAGATTGAAAGCAAACTTAAACGTATTCAAAACGGTTTTATTATCCGGTAGAACAGATCCGATATCAAGGGTTTTTGTGCCAGAAAATATGGACAGAGCTAACTTTGTGGCAACACCTCCGATATTAACCTCGATATATGGGTTTTTGAAGGATTGGAAGATGATTTTGGTCTTATCAATACCAGTCTTATATGCTCCCGTATTATATGCCTCTTTTTCAGCCGTTGTAGCTTTGGCTAACACCAATTGTTGGCTGTATCTTTTTCCAACAAAAATGATAGAATCTGCATTTGAACGTAAGAACCTATATTCCAGGTCACTCCTAAGTCCTTCTCGGATTGTTCCGTTGTAAACAGATGGATTGGGATCATTCAACATGGAAATATAATTGTAAGTGTCAAAAATCAATGTAGCTCCATTATCCTGTTTAACACGATAATTAGATCCTTCAATTTTTGTTGCTGAGGCATCGGTCAGGTCGGCAACCATTTTAACCACCTGTTGATCGTCAAAGTCCATGTAAAACCCATATCCCCCCTTTAAACCTGTTCCAACCGTTGCTTTCCAGCCATTTGGCGCAGTGGTCAGGGCATTGTTTATAGAATCGATTTTAGCTTTCATGCGTACATCTGGTGATTCGCCAAAGACTAAATCCTCTTCCTGTTTTTGACAGGAGGATGCCGCAACCAACAGCATCGCTCCAAATAAAATATTTTTTAAGTTCATCATCATTATAGTCCTAATACGCCATACCAATAATTTGTAGTATTGTTCTTCTCATAAAAACCTGCCAAGGAATTATAATCTGCACCCTCTACATCTGCTTTCAACCAATCTGCTGTAAAGGTTTTTCCAGTAAAATATGGCTGAAGGCTATTTGCAAAACCGGCAGAAAATAAAGCGGCATTAGCATAATTCCCAGTTGTACCTGCTTGTTCAACCTTCGTAAAGGTCAGGTCACCAGAAGTAGTATTATAGGCATATGTAAATGAATAGTCAGCCAAATATTGTGTTCCACCTGCTGCTGCTGTAAAAGCACATCTGATTGTAGCCTTATTATCTGCTTCAAAACGAACTTGAACATAGTCCAAATTATATTTTGCTGTAGAACTATAAGCTAGGACCGCCGCTTTCATTTTATCATAAGCCGCTTGAAACTCAGCGGGCTTACCATATTTAGAATAAATAGCATTCCCAGGATTGATGGTCACCGTTTTATAGGTACTTGCTAAGTATTGAGGGAATTTAAGATCATTTGGATATACAGTGCTCTTCAAGTAATTCTGAATTTCTTTTTGAAGCTCTCTAAAATTTACCTTAAGATTGGAAGTATAGTAGTTCGCAACATTGGCTTCCTTTTGCTTCAATTTGCTTTTACCTGCATCTGAAGAACTATTCGCATACCGATCGTACCAAGCTTGACCTTTTACCAATAAATGTGCAGCAGTTTCTGCATAATCCTCGGTGTAAGATCCACTTGCATACGAAGTCACGAAGCCATATTTTCTTGCCGTATCAGCAGGAGTTGTTGACCAAGTCGCTTTATAGTCTGCTTTAGATATCGATTCAAAATCTGTTGGAATATTTACCAATTGATTCAAAATGTGGACAAATTCGTGGTGGATAACCAATAATGCACCATAGGCACTGTAATTGTTGATGCCATATAAGTTCACCCTGCGGCCAGCCGAAGCTGTCCCAGCATATACTGAGCCGTCAGATGCATAGGAATTTGATCCGAAAAGAATCCATTCCTTAGGCGACATTTTTTTGATGAAATCAACGCCACCCACTTTTCTATATGGCAATAAATAACCATTCAATACGGATTCCATGGTTGGTTTAACTGCGTCCAAACGTGGAGGAGTTACGTTGCGGTCTACATCATGGTAATAACGATTATAACGGTAAACCACATCAATGTTGTACTCATCCAAAAAGGTTGTTTTCAACCAATTATCTAATTCAGTTTTGGTCTGTGGATCATCATCGTTATACTGGGAGAAATCAACATTCTTCACTTCCTCTTTAGCACAAGATCCTAACACACATACTACTGATAATGCGATTAAAATTTTATTTACTATTTTCATAATGGTATTATCTAGGATTTAATTCGATTCCTGCGATTTTAGCCTCTTCAGGAATCTGGAAAACACGTCTAGGATCTTCAGGTCCCAACTCAATCTCTGTTTCTTCTTTTGTAGGACTGATCACATTGTGAACTACCGGTAATTTTCTTCTGGTAACATCGATCCAACGTAAACCTTCCTCCAAGAACTCTGCCTTTTTAGCATTAAGTACTGCCTTGACCAATGCCTTTTTCGGATCGGTCTCCACATAGAAAGTCTGGATTTTTTCTAATGTCAAGGTATGTAAGCTCGGTGTATAGTTCCTGATTTTTGTACTATAGAACGTGTTCAGATCCGCTACGGCTAGATCATATTTACCTAATTCAGCATTTGCTTCAGCACGGTTCATAATCGCTTCATCCAAGGTTAATAAGGGTTGCATAATGTATGGATAACCAATGCCAGGACCTGTATAGAAGAAATAATATAACCATTTGTAGGTGGTGTAGTTTGGAGCACCGTATGAAAGTACTTTATTATCCAATACACCTCCCGTTACATGTGGGTCAGTAAACATACGTGCTAATTTGGCACCATAACCATATCTCGGAGAGGAAACATATGTCCAAGTCGAATAAGCATTCGTTAATAACAAGGTCGATTTTACATCTGATCTGGTAAAGGCTGCGTTGAATTCACCTGAAGTCATGTTTTTAAATGTGGTGTTTATCGGTCTTAAATTACCCGAGAATTCACCTGAAGGTGTTGATAAACTTGCATGATCGGCCGCTTTTTGCCATTCTCCTAAGAATAAGTATAACCTAGATGCAAATGCATGTGCCGCAGCTTTGGTAAAGTGATATTTTGGAACTTGATAGTTCTGGTCTGAAACATATTTTAAGCCTTCTTCCAGATCAGAAACGATGTTCTCATAGGTGGATTTTACGGTGCCACGGGTAAAATCCCCAAAAACTTTGGTTCCTGGAGCTTTTACGTAAGGAATACCTGGGGAATCATTTGTTCCGCCAATTTCATAGGATTTCGCAAAGAAAATAGCTAACATATGATGTGCATAAGCTCTTGCAATCAAGGCTTCACCTTTGTATTGTAAAACTTCGTCACCAAATTGATTTTCCTCGATGGATTCTAAAGCTTGGTTGGCCGCAGCAATTGCTTCATAACAACCATTCCAATAGTTTGTAGGCGTGTTTGTGCCCGATCCGATCTGATCTTCCCAAACGTAAGGCCTATCGCGTGTATCCACCGACGATCCTACTCCTGGTCCTTTGTCTTCTGCATTATCAGATGCTGCTTCTGCAAATGATAGATAGTCATAACCTGGATATGCCGTTGCAACCAATTGTGCTACTTTATCCACACTGTTAATGGTCGTGCGGTTATCCGGTTCAACATCCAAATATTTATTACATGAACTCGCCGTTAAAGCTAGTCCAGCTAATAATATAACATTTATTTTATTTAATACTTTCATAAAAATCCCTATTAAAATCCAACCTTTAATGATAATGTGAATTGTCTTAATGTTGGCAATGCCACACCACCAGAAGCATAGAACTCTGGATCTTGGCCTCTTAAGCGCTCATCAGCAATGATGGTCCATAAATTGTTTCCTACCAAATTCAAACTTGCATTCGCTAGTTTAGTTGAACTCAACCATTTTTGAGGAATGGAGTATCCTAAAGTAACTTGTTTTAGCTTCAGGTAACCGCCATCCACGACACGCTCTGTACTGTAGTTGTACGCATTGTATGGATATTGTGCACTAACCTGTCCTCCTGTAGAGTTCGTGATATTTGTGTTAGAAATTGGGTCTAACAACGCAGGAATACTGGTGAAGTTTTCATCACCCGGCATGATCCATCTATTCAACATATCTTTTGTCATGACAGACATATCGTTATATGAAGCATAAATAGTTGGTCTCAATCTCAATTTATTTCCAGCAGAGAATGTGAACAATCCAGTTAGGTTAAAGCCTTTATAACTAAGTTGGTTGTAGAAACCTCCTGTGAACGTAGGTTCAACCGGACCTTCATATTTTAAATAATCCAATGTTTGGCTCTGTAAACTGATGTAAGATGTTTTTAGACCATCAGTACCGATGAATGTAGGGAAGCCGTAAGTAGGATTCAATCCATCAAATTGGATAGAGAATAAACTACGCTGAGAATATCCTTCAACTGCACCGCCTGTATTGGAAACGGCTCTCCAGATATTTGGATTGATATCTAAATTGGTGATTTTGTTCGTGTTGTATCCGAAATTAAAACGTGTTCTCCATCTGAAGTTTTCGTTGCTGATAGGATTACCTGCAATAGTCAATTCGATACCTTTTGATTCCATATCCGCGTAGTTTGCGATCTTGGTAAATTGACCATCAATTCCTGATGTTTGAACAGAACCTAATAAATCGTAATTCTTTCTTTGATATAGATCCACATTTAAGTCAATCTTATTGGAAAGTAAACCCAAATCAAAACCTAAGTTGAATTCTTTCATTTTTTCCCAGGTCAATTCAGAGTTTTCCAAACTGGAGATATAAGTCAATACTTCTTGGTCTACAATTTCTCTTCTTCTCGCAATCTGATTATAGAATACAGCTGAGGAGTTAGTCGCATTACCCATTGATGCTACCAAACCGTAAGTAGCTCTAACCGAGAAAGCACTTAAATAATCGTTTGTTGGCCAAAAAGTCTCTTGATCGATATCCCATGCTCCGGAAATGTTCCATGTTGGCAACCAACGTGCTGTTCTTGATTTACCCATTTTGTTGGATCCATCATAACGACCTGTCGCATTTAAACGGTACTTTTCTTTGTAGGAATAAGCTGCTCTCATGGAATAACCAACCCAACGGTCTGCATTATATCCCATACCGAAGTAAGGTTTACCCTCTTCTCTGGCTTCTTTGAAATATTTATAGTAAGGAGATACCAATCCACCATTTTCGTATTGATAACCTACCCCGTCGAAGAACTTAGCTTGTCTGTCCGTAGTTTTCATCTCCATGGAAGCAAACACGTTCAAGCTATGGTCCTCATTGAATTCTTTATCATACTCCAAATCCTGACGGAAGTAGTAGAACTTCATATTATCGCCTGTAATATTGTAAAATCCTCCATCTGGCAAAACAGATACTGCTGGATTATTAGGAAAATCAGGATCTTTATACAACCTTCCGTTAGATCCTACGATGGTTGCATCATCCATGGCCTTGAAAGATTGCACGTAATTTGAACCTTCTTTTAAGAATAGTTCGCTTTCTGATTTAGTATAACGGAAGGCACCATTGATCGAATACGTTAAATCTTTGATAAATTCATATTTCAAACCACCTTGGACCTTAAAGTCGATCATAGAAAGTTTAGCATAATTGTTCTCCATTTCCGTTAAAATGTTGAAAGGAGCATAATCACGCACGAAATACTCACGACGGCCATTTTCATCAAATGGGGTGATCAAACGGCTAGTACTCAACGCATAGTTATACGGGTTGATGTCATAACCTCTGTAGTATGAACCATAAACTGGATCGGATTGCACGTTCTGAGAACCCGGTGCTGATTGGTCACGGATAGAACCATTACCGATCAATTCCCCAGTCAATTTGTCGCTGAATTTATAATTGGATCTAAAGTTACCCGTGAAACGTTTAACATTATTACCGATCGTCATACCTGGGTCGTTCAAGAAGGAAACCGAACTATAGTTCTGTGATTTTTCCGTTCCGGAAGAAACACTTAAGGAGTGCTCTTGCATGATCTTACTTTGGAACAATAGATCGAACCAATCTGTATTTGCATTTGCATAGCGGGAAAGGAAGTCGATCTGGCTCTGTGCGTCATTTTTCAAGGCGAATGTTCCGGTGTTAGGATCATAATCGTACAACATATTGTACATCTTGTAGAACACTCCACCGTTAGCACCACGAGAAGCAGAAGGGATTTGGAAATAACCTTTGTTTTTCAACTCGATCATTACCGCCATCTGATCATAAGAAGACATGATGTCAAAATCAGCATAAGAAGGTTTTTGGTAGGTCGTAAAGTTACCTGTGTAACTTACCAATGGCTTACCATCTCCTTTTCTACCTTTTTTCGTATTTACTACGATTACACCGTTCATCGCTCTTGCACCATACATCGCTGTTGCAGCCGCATCTCTCAACACGTTGAAACTCTCGATGTCATCCGGGTTCAAACCTGCAACGGATGAACCTAACAAGGTGCTCATGTCTCCGGTTGACAATGCCTCATTGGAAATATTTACTACGTCTTCCAAGATGATACCATCGATAACCCATAAAGGTTTGTTATCTCCTGATAGGGAGGTTGCACCACGAACACGGATTTTCGGTGCAGCACCGAATGTTCCGGACACGTTCTGCACGGATACACCTGCTACTTGGCCCTCTAGCATACGTGAAATATCCGGTACACCGGCACGTTCTGCATCTTTTGCACTTACTTTTGTAGATGCTCCAGTAAAGAATTTACGGTCAAGTGTTTGGTAACCCGTTGCAACTACGGTTACCTCTTCGATCTGTTTTTCTGAAGATGATAAACGAACGGTAAAAGTAGAACGGTTGTTAACCGCTACTTCCTGTTCATTGTAACCTAAGAAACGGACGATCAAAGTCTCGTTACCAGCCGCTTGAATGGTAAACCTACCTTGGTCATTGGTACTCACAGCAGTGGATTTGCCTTTTACCGTAACGGTAGCACCAGCAATCGGTTGATTGGTGCCAGCATCCACAACTGTACCTGAAATAGTGTTTTGAAGTGTTGATGCCGAGATTTTAGCACCTGCGTTCAATTTTGATGACATTGGGTCAGCAGCCAAACTAGAAAACGAGATTGTTCCCGCAACAGCTAGAACAACTAAATTTTTCCATGTTTGATTGAGCCTGTTTTGTCTCCACCAAGATAATTGAGAGTTCCTCTCAAAAATTGGAGAATAAAGATACCCCATAGATAAAATAATTTAGGACGTTAAATAATTGTGAGTTAAAGAATCTAAAAGATTAATGGTACTCAAGTAATTTATGAGGTCCAATATATAAAAAGATTTTATTGAAGTGAACTGACATTATTCAAAAAAATCTATTAAGAACAATATATGTTTATAATGGGATTATAAATGTTGGGCAACATGAAAATATATCAACAAACAACTACAAATTCTATTAAGATTTTATTAAACTTTTGTTTATTGTAACATTGCATTAGAATAAAGCTTGCTAAAACCGTTTAACTTTTGAAACGTTGTTAACCTTATAGAAAGTTTTAATCAAAATATGAGTTGGTTATTTTGATTAACATTTATTATCCATTTTCTCCAAGTGGTTTTTAGGATAAGCCTTCAAAATATGTTTGATGTTAGGTCAGAATCGTGGTTTAAGCATGTTTAAAGCAAGGCTAAAGTAATGGAATAGTATGTAAAGCATACATTTTACATACTTTTATGTTACTTTCAGTATGCTTTTACTCCGAAGCTAACATTTCAACGGAAAGTCATGTTTGAAATAGCCAAGGCATAAATAATAGGACAGTTTGGCGAAAATACAAAGGGTTTTATCGCTAAACATATTGAATTCTATGTCAAGCGATATGCGAATGGTAATCTTATTTAGTTTAAGTAAATTCCCTTCTGCTTCCGACGGAAATTCGAATTTGAAAGGGTGCTAAATACTAAGGATGGGGATAGTTAGGTTACTGATTTCCCATCTTTTCAGATCAATTTCTTTTCTAAGGCGACCCGCACCAGTACCGCCGTGTTCTTCGCGTCCAACTTCAACAGCAGATTTTTTCGGTAGCTTTTAATAGTTTCGGGACTTAAGAAAATTCGGTCAGCTATTTCGCTGTTTGTCAATCCTTCGGCAATCAGTTTCAACATTTCACGTTCGCGTTGGCTCAACCATAGTTGGGTTTCCTTTGGTTTTTTCATCAACACATCCACTTCATGGCATAGAAAAACTTGTCCTTTGGCCACTTCTTGAATGCCGGTTAATACCTCTTCAGTCATCGCATTTTTGACCAGGTATCCAGAGGCACCGTTTTCTAGCATTTGTCTGACCACGCTATATTCATTATGGGTGGTAAGGGCCATGATTTGAAGGTCAGGATATCGCTGTTTAAGTTCTTTACAGAAATCAACACCATTCAAATCTGGAAGTCCGACATCAAGCAAGAGCACATCCGGTTTCCAATGACCGATGGAATCCATGCATGCAGCAGCATTGTGCGCTATGAAGACGACACTTGCCAGTCCAGATTCTTCAATTATGGCACTAAGTCCCTCAGTTAGGATCTTATGGTCATCTACTATAGCTACTTTAATCATGATCTACATTATTTTGCAGTTCCAATTCAACATGAACCTCTGTTCCTTCCACAGAAGAATAAATATGCAATTTTCCTTGAAAGGCTTCCACTCGTTGTCGAATATTCCGCAAACCCATCCCTTCTGCTACTTGTTGTTGATCAAAGCCTTTTCCATCGTCATGAACGGTAAAGGATATCCGGTTTGACTCCTGTACCAATTGCACATTGATATGCGAAGCTACAGCATGTTTTAGCGAATTGTTGACGAGTTCATGGATACACCGATAAACCATGATTTCCATTTTACTGGGCAATCGAGCTTCATCGCCGAAATAATGGAAATCTGCGATCGGTATGGCAGCACAAAAATCAGATAGAGATACTTTTAGTCCATAACGTAATAAGGATTCGGGCATCATGTGATGAGCTACCCCTACGAAGTTCTTGAATGGAGTCGTCCAACATCCCTAAAGCGGTCTGCAATCGAGTAACATCCATTGCCTCCAATATCGCATCGCCGTTCATCTGTGGAAGATTCATCTTTACCGCGGAGAGCATTCCCCCTAGGCCATCATGTAAATCCTTTGCCAGGCGAGATCTTTCTGCGGCTTCGCCATCTAGGGTGGCTTGTACAGCCACCAATTGCTTCTCCTGTTCGAGTCTGTGACTTTCTTCTTCGGCCAATTTACGTTTACTTACAGCCAATCGATAGCGAATATAGGCAAATGCCAAGGCCACTAAAAGACCGCCAGCTATGGCCACACCTAGCCAGATATAAAGTTGTCGTTGTTTTTCCAATGCGTTTATCTGTAATTCTTTTTTTTCTGTTTCATATTTGGCTTCCAGGTTGGAGATTGATCCTTGATATTCATCAGTCGCTAATTGCTGTATGGAGGCGGTATATTCATCCAAGTATTTTGCTGACTGTTCAAAATTGCCCAAATACATGTTGTTTCGGACTTGGTTCAACAGTGCATTGTGTTTAATCTCCAGATTAGTAGAGTCTTTTGATTTTGCCGCTAGGGCAAGCGTTTCGCTTTCTTGATACTTTTTTTGATGATACCGGACATTGGATAAATTTACATAGAGTTGGGCGAGGAGATTGGGGTAATTAACCTCTTTGGCCAAAACAAGGCCCTGCTCTGTATAATAGGGTGCCTGCTGGTAATTACCAGATTCCTGATAGCAGCGTCCCAAAATGTAGAGGGCAACTGCTTCACTATATTTATTTCCCAATTGATGATAAATATCTGCTGCACGACTGGCATATGCTATCGCTTTAGGCATATCAGTCTCCTGATAGATGTTAGTCAAGGCAATAGCTACAGAACCAAGCGCTTCCTTATCATTGCTTTTAATGGCTATGGCTTCGGACTCTTTGAGGTATTTTTCGGCCTTTTCAAAATTCCTCAATTGTAAATAGACATGCGAGATGTTTCCCAGCACCATACCTCTACCTACGTCGTGACCTTCTTTTTCAAATAATTGTAAAGCCTTCAGGTATTCTTTGAGCGCTTCAGCATGCATGTCCTGCATTTTATAAATAGTTCCCTTGTTCATGTGTGCATTTGCCAATGGCGTGAGGCTGGGCAACTCATTTGCCGGTTCAAAGGCGAGATCTTGTTAATAGTGGACCGAATCATACTGGGTTAGGTAGAAATAGGACATCGCCGTATGGCTATAAAGAATGGAAAGCCACTTCTTGTGATCCTGTTTTTTCGCAAGTGCTATACCTTTTTTTCCAAATTCAATTCCTGAGGCAGCATCATGTTCCCAGGTGATGTAGAGGAGTGCATCGTACAATTCAAGCTGTTTTTCTACTGTAATATTCTTCTTTTCCAATTCCCTTTTTAAGGAATCTACCATTCTTGCTTGTGCTGTTGCCTTCATGCTCATTCCTAGCATCAGCACCAATAACATATAGCACATGATTAATGGTCGGAGCAAATCCCTGTATAAATGCTTTAAGATCATAACGGTTCATTATCAGGTTAATACTGATACAAAGATAGGTATAAGAGCTTTGGATAAAAACCCCCTTTGGGGGGTAAGATAGAAAATCAGGATGGTCTAATTTTGAGATGAAAATAAACCTTAACAGAAAAAATTATGAGAACACATTCTCTCTTGGTAGTCAGATCCGAAAAAAAGAAATAGTTCTTCTACTAGAACGATAGTAACATTCGAAAATTAACAGAATTGAAAATAAAATAAAACGATTATGAAAATGACAATTGGAAAAGCAATTTGGACAGCTATATCCTTGGTACTATTTGCCTGTTGTGATAAAGCTGACACAGGCGAAGGTACTGCTGGACCAGAAAAAGGCTATGCCACTGGCAAGGTAACAGATTCAAAAGGTGAACCCCTTTCAGACGTTCGTATTCTTTTAGACAATACCATGTTGTATGCATCCTATATTCATGGTACGACAGATAAGTCGGGAACTTACCGCATAAAGTCTCTCCCAGGTTCTTGGCGGGCTTTTGCCTATATAGACAAGCAATATAATGGAAAAGTCTACACGATGGAGCTTTTTCCGGATGGAACCGATGCTTTCAATGAGGAGGGTGCAGTACGCAATTTTTCCTGGAAGCTGGAAGGAGATATGCCCTGGGAAGCGGAAGCTTATTATGGCGGAACCGTCATGCTAACGACCGATTATGGTTTTTACGAAGATGAGAAGGACATGGAGATTACGCTGAAACCTACAGGTCCGCTGATCGATGGATCAACAGGAAAAACGATTGTCTTAAAATTTGGCGATAAAAAATGGACCCAACGAAGTGAGCTTTGGGATATACCCATAGGAAGGTATAAGGTTACTGCCAAATTGAAAAAAGACGGAAAAACAACCGACCTTAAAATTGAAGACTGGTATAAAAGGGAAGGAGCAGTAAACGAATTTCAACTTGATTTTATACCAAAACCTGGAAACGGAGTCGATAATTCTGCTTCCATTGTTATTGGCTATTAATATTAAAAAATAAAAAAAAAGTGAACATGAAAACAATAATGAAAAGCAACATTTGGATTTTTTTTATCGCAGTGACTATGATGTCCTGCTCCAAGGGTGAAGATTGCGACCCCAATGATGAGCAAAGCCCGTGTTATTCAGGGATAGTCCAAGGCAATCAGCTATTACTTGTCGAGGAGAAAGTGAACGGGGTGACTGACATTTCCTTTTTATATAATGAAGAAAATCAAATAACTACATACCGGATCCATCCAAAGGATGGAGTTGGGGAAAGTACAGCAGTTTTCACCTATAACGATAAGGGAAATATGATATCAGCAACCCATAACCATGCTGGAAAACATGTTTATCGGGAAGATTATGCCTATGGAACTGATGATAAACCGGTTTCCGGAACTTGGACCTATCCAAATGGGGTGGTGAACCTACATTTTGAATATACGAACAATATGGTATTAGAAAAGATTTCAGCCTTGAATGGTCAAGGGCATGCCCTCAATAAATATACATTTGATAGTAAAGGTGAAAATCTCTTAAGGACTGAATTAAATACAGATGGTACATTGTTAAGCATTATGGAATTTAGCGATTTTGATGACAAGAATTATCGGATGACAGGGTTTCCCTGGAAATGGAAAACTTATTCAATCAATAATGCCAAGAGCCAAAAGTTGACGGGTGGGGGTGTTGCAGGAACCTCGATCTTCTTAGATCATATCTGGAAATATACCTACAACGATTCCGGATATCCTACTAAGGCAGAAATCTACGATAGAGCAACCAATAAGCTGGTGGAAACTAGGGAGTATATCTATAAAAAAGCAAACTAAATATGAAAAGACTAACCATTATTATTACGGTTCTATTGGCCGCGCTTAAAGTCCAAGGCCAACAATTTAAAAAAGGAACAACAGCTATAAATGCTGGTTTCGGACTTGGAACCGCCTTAGGAGGACTGGGAAAGGCACGTCCAGCTTTAAGTCTATCACTTGATTATGGCATGTGGGACATGAATGGCCCTGGGGTAATTTCTCTTGGTGCATATGTAGGTAACACAGCGTACAAATACAATAGCGGAAATTATACCTCAAAATGGAATTACTTGATCACTGGAATTCGAGGTGCTTACCATTATAATGGTTTTACTTCTGCACCAAAATTGGATGTATATGGTGGATTGATGTTGGGTTTTAATATCGTGAGCTACTCCTCAGATGGAGATGGTTTAGATGTGGCAGACAATTACAGTAGCGGAATGGGATTAAGCGGATTTTTGGGTAGCCGATATTTTTTCAGTGAGAAATTAGGCGCCTTCGCAGAATTGGGATATGGTGTATCTGTACTCAATGTAGGAATTACGTATAAATTTTAATCCGGCCTATACGTTTCGCCTTCGGTCTTAATACTAAATACTCACTACTTTATACTAAAAATGCTCAGCTTTCGCTGAGCATTTCTCTGTAGCCCGTAGGGGAATCGAACCTACTTTCTATCAATCTATTTATCAGTATTTTACAAACTTCCCTTTTTCCAACTCACCGAATCACTCACTGGTTTGACATACGTTTTAGCTGCAATTGCTATAATGCTAAGATACAAAATTTCTGTGATGTAGGAATGAAATATTAACGGTTTGCGGCTATGCGCCGGGCGGGGCATTTTACCACTGAACTTCATACGAAGAACTGAACTTTAAATTTACCACTTTCCTGTCCTACGAAGCACGAAACCCCTGCTTGCGTATAGGTGATGTTGTGCCTTCGTTGTTCTTTTTCGTCCGTTTGTTTGTCGGTCGTTTTGGTCGCGGGTTGGGACAGACACACTCTTTGCCAAGCTTGGGTTTTAGCGTAGGCTTGAGCGGCTTGGCAATGTGTGTGGCTGTGAGGGTTGGCTATTTGATTTCTATTGCTTTCCATCCCCATTCATTTTTCTTTTTATTGAATGATAGTATCGCTCTTCCCTTTACCTGCTGTCCATCAGTTAGCTTGCTTTCTTCTATAATTTTGGGTTCAACAAAGATGTCTTCTATAAAACCAAAGTTTTGTGGAGAAATTACCTTTATTGTTCCTTCAAAATCTTTCATTGCATCAGATGCCACATTAGAGTCAGCTTTTTTAGCAGAAAGGATTTTATAAAAACCATCTTGTCCGTCTCCATTAAAACGTACTTTTAAAAGGTCGCCAATTTGTGGTTTCGTCAAATTGCCTGAGTAATTGAAAAATCCAAATTTCCGCTTATCCTTCACAAAATTCAGCATACTCTTATTTTCGTTCACAAATTCAACTGCGATGAGTTCTTCGGGGATCTCCTGAAACAATATTTCCTCTGCTTGCTTGATGTGGCTTGAATACAAATCTTGGTTATCCTTTTTAGCTATGGCAGATTTATACCACTCTTGTTCTGTCCATTGCACTATTTGATTCGGCAACTTCCATTCGTGTTTCTCTCTTGTTGCTATAACTTTTTGTATTTCCGTTTTGGCTTCATTGTACATTTTTTTTTCAATGAGCATTTCAGAAAAAGTCTGTCTTAACTTAACTAAAAAGTCTTCGGGGGTTTTTAAGCTCAGGGCTTTGCAATAACAAGCAAACTGAATGTCTTTATCTTCTAAAAATATTTCTGCCATCAGTTCCCACACCCAAAAGTCATTTCTCTTTTGCTTGGCAAAAGGTATAAATGCAGATAGAACATTTTCATCACTACCTGATGCCAAAAGGAGCTTAGCCTTGAAATAGGGCGGATATTGATAGTCAGGATGTTTATCTATCAAAGCATCAAGTTTTGGCAAGAAATATTGGATCTTTTCCTTGTCAATCACTCTTTGTTGTCCAATAGGATCTTGAGGTTCTCCTTCTAAAAGCTTCTTGGAATAAGCAATGTATGCCTGTTCGGCAATAGACATTATTTTTTTGCCATTGAATTCCTCTTTTAAATAGTCTTCGGCACGCAGGTTATCGAAATTCCACCAGTCAGCAAAAGTTAGATAGCTTGACCAGTTTTGATAGCCTTTGTGAAAGGCTTTGTAAATAAAGGAATACGCCTCAGATGGCTTAGTGAAATGAAAGTTCCTGATAATTTCAAATAACTCATTGATTTTGAAATAATCAATATGTTCTGTTTTCTGTAAGCCAAAAACCAAACTACCGATTTGCCAAGCACAATTGTCAAAGACCATTTTCTCATCTTCGGGTAATTGCAGATTTTTAATCTTTTTGAGATTTTCCTTAAAGGCTTCAAATGATTCTGGCTGGGCATTTTTTTTGAGATGATAATAATACACCCACGCAGCAGCACGTTTGTTCCAAATGTTTTCAGGGTCTGACTCCAATTCGGCATTTACAATTTGTAACGCTTCTTCTAATTGATCAGCTTTGCACAATTCTGTAACATCTTTAATTGACATAAGACTCTAAATTTGATATAATTAATTTTAGCTTTTCATCATCATCTTCTCCAATTTTTTTTGGCATAGCAGAAGTTAATTGTTTTTTGCCATTGTAATAAAATTGAATATATGAACATACAGAATCTGTAATGAAGTAATAGGTTACATCATAGTTTCCAGTTTTGACTACATTCGTGAGGGTGCTATTACTTTCATCGCAGGCTTGTAACACATAAGAATGTAATTCTTTCAGAAAATACTCAGCAGGATTCCAATCAATCAAGTAATGCCTTTCATAAGGAGCGTTAAAGATTGTCTCTAATTCTGTTGCATCAGGTAATTCAAGTTTACTCGTTGCTTTGAAGGCTTGGGTAAAGTATCCGGCACCATTGTGATGCCCATCCAACTCTATAATCTCGTTTTTTTCGTTATTAATAAAATACCTTTCTAAAAATCCATTTACAGGCGAGAATACATTTTCAATTTTAAAATTTGTATTTTCCAGTTTTTCAGAAATTTCCCAATACTTTAAACTTTTGCATTTGTGTGCATTGCTATTATGAAAAGGAGAATCTTTGACACCAAGATAAGAAATTGCATTTTTAGGAAAATGACCAATTTGGCCTATAGGACTAAAGTTTAATTGGCTAAACACACCGAAGTTTGGTGCATTTAAACAAATTACTGACTCTCTCGCCCTGGTAGTAGCTGTATAGCACCATTTTAAGGGTTCTGTTTTTAAACTTACTCTACCGCTATAATCAACAAAAACTTTTTCCCATTCACCACCTTGTGATTTATGACACGTAATGCTGTAGCCATACTTAATTTTAAGAGCATTAAAAAATGGGTCAGACTTTAGAGTGTTTTTAAACTCCTCACTTCCTATTTTATAACTATGTAGCCCTTTTTCTTTTCGTTCTTTTTGCTTCTCATTAAAGCGGATTAAAAAATTGATGTACACGGCTTTCATTTCATCTATACTCAAGTCCCTATTCACAGAGTTCAGTAAGTCGTAATGTATTAAGCATGAAATATCTTCTGAAAAATGTGGAAGACGAATTTTAATCCACTTGAACCTTAATGAAATAATTATTCTTTCCTTCTTTCCATTTTTATCTATCATTACTGGAGCTGATTGACTTATTGTGTCTGGATTAACTTCCACAACTTGTGCTAAATCTCCATTGAATAATTCAGTGCAATAGGTATGGTAGTTATTATTGTTGATGAGAATAATATCACCAACCACCAGATCCTTTTGATTGGGAAATAGCTTTTCCCTAATAGCTATATTGTTATGAAAACATTGACCATTCGAATACGCAATAATTACCCCATCGCCAACTTTTTTAGTGGGAAAGGAATCTGCGAAATGTTCATAAAAATCATTGGGATTGGATTGAACAAAACTTTCTGCATCGTAATCAAACTTTAATTCATTACGTTTTTCAGAAAAAATCAGGTTTCTTATTTTTTCAGCGTTTTTTAGTATTAAGTTATCTTTTTGTCGAACCACCTCCCTTAATTCAGCTGTTTTAGTACTTAAATTAAGGTCACGACTAAAATAATCAGGGTCAAGAGCAAGTGATTTGTTATCACCTACCGGTGGTAGCTGTGCAGGGTCACCAACAAATATGAGCTTGTTATTGCTGGTTGAAATTTTAGCATATGTTAGAAGGTCATTGAGCAAAAAACCTGTGCCGAATGTAAACAATTCATGCTTAGATTCTTTACTTGAAACCATAGACGCTTCGTCAATGATGAGAATGTTTTGATCTTCACTACTTTGATTGATAGGAAAAACATAATGGTAAGATTGTTCTTCCACAAGTTCATTTTCTGCTTCAATGGCATCCAACCTTTCAAAGTTGTAAATGCCACGGTGAATCGTGGTGGCTTCTTTATTTGTTTTTTCTCTGATGACTTTGGCGGCTCTACCAGTAGGAGCCATTAATTGGTATTTCTTTTCCAAAGATTGCAGATATTCAACAAAACCCTTCAACAAGGTTGTTTTACCACTTCCAGCATATCCCTGTAGAATAAACACCCGCTCATCGCTTACTAAAAAATCGTGAAGTTTTTCCAACGCATTGCGTTGGTAGTTAGTAAGATTGATATGCTGGAAATGGTCAAAAATATTCATGGCTATTATTCTTTCATGCAAAGTTTGTTTTATCTGTGCGGTGTATCTGCATTTTATCGTATGTTTTTTATTCCGTTTACAACATCAAAAAGTACTTTATGATAAAAACTGTAGTTTTTATCGAAATCATTAAATATACTTTGGAGCTTATTTTTTTCATCTTCATTTAATGTTCCTCTATGACTGCCTTTGTTTCTTAAAAAGTAGATGTCATCTATATTAAATTTGTTTACTGAATAATTGAAGTAATGCATTAGAAATACAGATTTTGTGTTGAAACTGACTTTTGATAATTCCACTGGAGAGTAGACCCTTAATTCTTTATTAAAAGAATAGAAAGACTTGAAAATATCGTAATCATAGGACTTAGCACGTTCACTCCATTTGAATGGCACTTTGGAATAAAAATCTTTATTTGAATGGATCAATTCATGCACGTTTAATTCAGAAAGAGAATAATTATATATGTTTTCTAATTGTAAGGAAAGTCTTCGTCCAAATTCCACGATATCTTCATTTTTTAATGCGATTTTCATCGCTTTAAAGTCTTTAATAAGTTCTTTTCTGAGATTATCTTCTACAATATCCT
Organism: Sphingobacterium sp. 1.A.4; assembly: GCF_002734245.1. Lineage (NCBI taxonomy): Bacteria > Pseudomonadati > Bacteroidota > Sphingobacteriia > Sphingobacteriales > Sphingobacteriaceae > Sphingobacterium > Sphingobacterium sp. 1.A.4. The sequence goes on along the minus strand of NZ_PEAZ01000052.1, from coordinate 95,015 downwards.
TGTAAAACTCTTTACCATAGTTCAGTGCCTTTTTATCAACGAAACTTAAATAAGCCTTTATTCTACCAACGTCAGATTCTGTAATGCTTTGAAATTTATCAAGTCCAGAGGTATTGGCTCCGTTTTGGAAAAAGCTATTGACTATTTCAAGGTTGAAAGACTCAAAAAACCAAGCATACTCATTTTGCCCTTGCAATTGTGTTAGCAAGGTTTTTGTAAACTCTATGAATTTTCTCAAGTCTTCTTCGTTCATATTTATTGATTTTTGAATTTACTATAAAGGTTCATGGCTTTATTGAGTCCTTTGTTTACCAATGTATTTAAAACAGAATTAAGGTCAATCTTGGATTGATCCTTTGTTTCTTTCAATCCAGTCAATTTATCAAACCTCACCTTCAACCCCTTATAAGTCCCATCCTCAATTCCTTTCACCATTTTCAAAAATTCCAATTTCCCGTCAAGCACATTCACCAAATGGGCATTGATGTTTTTTACCTGGCTTTTATCGGCAATGTAATCCCGTTTAAAAATCTGTTCCGCTTTTTCATAGCCGTACTTTTCCCAATAGTATAGCCACATGCGGATTTGCTTCACATATCTCCTGCGGACATTTACCTTGTAGTTTACAATCAATCCTGTTGCTTCCTGGCGATACCCTGCTTTTTGTAAACGTGTTTTCTTCGGGTTGATAATCAGTTTTTGGTCTTCTTCAATAATTCGCTTTAGCTCCTTGTTGAATTCTTCATCCGTATAGATGTTGTGCGGTGACGAAAATGTAATATCGTCAGCGTACCTTGTATACGTTGCACCAAATCGGTTGGCAAGTCCGGTAAGTCTGCGGTCAAGCTTTTTGCAAAGAATGTTGGTTAAAGTCGGAGATGTCGGGCTACCTTGTGGGAGAACAGTTTTTTCCTCTCCATCAATTTTAAAAGGATGGGTACAAAGACTTGCCAACAGAAATGCTAACGGTTCTTTGTCTCCATTCAGGTTAAAAGGCTCATAGATGAAGCCCATCTTCACTCTGTATCTGTCGAAAGTGTGAAAGAAGTCTTTTAAGTCCATATTCAACACGTAATGATGCCCCACGTGCTTTTTGGCATTGTCAACAATTGACTTTTCCAAAATAAAACCTGTTGCTGCTTCATGTGGCTCATATACGCATTGAAGCACAAAGTTTAGAGAGCGAAGGATAGATTTTAACCCTTTCACGGGTGCATTGATGGTTCTGTCTGCACCCGACTTTTTCTTGATGGTAAAAGTCTGATAACGCTTTTTACAAAGGGTAGGATTAGCGTAATAGGTCAATGATTTTAATTGAACTGGCTTGCATTCCTCACCATACAGCATGTTTTTAGCGTCACTTAATAGTTTTACTAATTCCTCCTTGCTTTGCAGTTCTGCAAATTGCTTCCGTATTTGGTCGATATGTGCCTGTTCAATTTTCATGTCTAAAGTTTTGAACGACTTTGAAAACACCTGCCGGATACTCTTTTTGTATGAATATTTCAATCATTACAACTGAAATCAATACCTATTCATCACTAATAATTACATCAATAACAACTTCATATTATTGATAGTGAAATCAATAACCGCTGTTAAAAAAATGCCTAAGTGACATTCATCCCAACCAGAGGTTGGGAGAAGATGCCGATCATTGTCTCAAACCGAAATCTGAGACCAGCACCCACGAATCAATATCTTGTGGCAAGTGTTTCAAAGAACTTCTGCAAAAGTATAATGCTTCTGTGCACTCAATCTGCACGGTAAAGATACAGATAAAAATAAGTTACAAAAGCGTATTTTGTATTCCCATTCATTACATTGCTCATTCAGGGAATAAAAGTATCTTTGTGCTGGGCATTCAACCTGCACTTAAAAGTCTTTAAGCTATGTCTGTCAACAAAAATGCACTTATCCGCTATCAAGTCTTAGACCGTTGCTTTCGCAACACGGGTAGGATGTATTTTTGGGAAGACCTACTCGAAGAATGCAATAAAGCATTGATTGATTTTGACCCAAACAGCGAAGGAATACAAAGAAGGCAACTGTTTGATGACATCCGTTTCATGGAAAGTGATGTAGGCTGGTCAATTCCGCTCGGCAGAATTCGTCACGGTCGAAAAGTATTTTATCGATATGAAGATTTATCTTTTTCAATCAGCAATCAACCTTTAAATGATTCGGAAGCCGAACAAATAAAGTCAGCCCTTCAAATTTTTTCTCGTTTCTCTGGCACACCTCAGTTTGAGTGGGTCAATGAAATGATTCCAATGCTCGAATCTAAGTTTGGCTTAATTGAGCGTAAAAGTGAAATCATCAGCTTTGAGAGCAATATTGACCTTAAAGGTCTTCATTTTTTAACTCCACTGTTCAATGCCATAGTTAATGAGCGCGTTTTACTCGTTCAATACAAGGATTTTAAAAGTTCTGAACCATACGAGATTACTTTTCATCCATACTATTTAAAGCAGTATAACAATAGGTGGTTTGTCTATGGTCTCAATGCAGACAATCAGGTTCCGAATTGGAATCTTGCCTTAGACCGAATTGAGTCATTGTCTGAAACTGCCCAGAAATACAAACAGTCAGAAACCGATTGGGAAGAGTACTTTTTCGATTTGGTTGGTGTTACCCGCCCCGAAAGTGGAATCTTACAGGAAATCGTCTTGAAGTTTTCTCCTGAAGTTGCTCCCTATGTCATTACAAAGCCTATTCATCCAAGTCAAAAGCACAAGAATGACCCAACTGGTCTTGAGGTCAAAATCAAAGTCATTCCAAATTTTGAGTTGGAACGATTGATTCTTTCTTTCGGAGAACAAGTCACAGTAAGTTCTCCACAGGATTTCAAAGAACGTATTTCTCAGCGTCTAAAGTCAGCTGGTCGTCTTTATTAAGCGTTGGCAAAAAAATGGCTCTTTTGGTTTTTTGAGCGTTGGCTCGTGTGTCGGAAAAAACCAAATGTGCCATTTTGCGGGTTGGCTTTTTTGTCGTCTGTCTGTTCGTTAAATTTTGCACTGTCGTCTGTTCTTTAGGGTTGCAGCTAACGTGCCGCGTATTGGCGATGGGCGGGATTTTTAGCACTGAAGTTCAATCGAAGAACAGAAGTTGAGTTTTGCACTTCCTTTGATACGAAGCCGTTCAGCCCGACTATTGCCAATACGGTGTTAGCGGTTCGTTTTTTCTTATTAGTTTATCATTTCATTAAAAGTGTCAAGGTCAAAGCTAATGTAATCGTCATTGCAACAATCAAAATTCCTGTCAGCCTTTTTGATTTTAGTAGTGTTGTCAAAATTATTGGTGCAAAAATCCAATATGCTTGTGCAGTATAAAGTCCTGGGAAATACTTACCTAAATAAATACTCCACCAACTGTGAGAAATAGCGTTTCCCATTGCACCATAAACAATGAAAAACAATGTAGGCAATAAAAAAAATTTCAGTCCTTTAAAGTAAACTAAAATCGGTGCAACAATAAATATAAAATATGCACTCATATTGAAAGCAACAAATGTATTATTGGAATAAGGTTGTCCGCCATAAGTTGTTGGAAACAATTCTTTGAAATTTGTCATAAACTCTTCGGTAAAGTGAAAGAATTGCCACCCTAATGTCAAGAAGTATAGAGGTAAAAATATGTTATAGTCGGGAAGTTCAATTTGTTTGAAGTAGAGAATTGCAAATATTGTCCAAGCGAAAATAAGTCCGGGAACGAATGTTGCAATCAAACTCATTCCTGAACTTCCAACAATCCAAATTGTCAGCATCACAACTGCGATAATTGTCCCGATAACAAAATCTTTTTTTGTCAGCCGTTGATTTTTGTTTTTTTTTATGTCAAACAATTTGTTCATTTTTTTTGTTGGTGTGTCTTGTCCTAAAATGACCGCTAAGACACACTCTTTGCCAAGCTTGGGTTTGAGAGTTGGCTTGAGCGGCTTGGCAATGTGTGTGGCTGTTAGCAAGGGAATTATCTAAATCCATACTTCTCTACTGTTTTTAAGTTAAGTCTGGCTAGAAACTTATTTCTATCCGTTAGTGTCATTTTGCCTTCTAAAAGGTCGGCCATAAAACGATACTTATACGCATCAAGCCGTTTATTTTTTTTGTCCCATTGTACAATTCTTTCAATAAGTTCAAGCGTTATTTCAACTTCTTCAACTTTTTTACTATTGTCCTCAATAAAGAAATCATCCATATCAAAAAATAATTCTGGATTAACTTCTGCAACAATATTAAGAATGGCTTCTCCTTGATTCCTTTCTATGTCTGTAATTGTTCTATTGTTTCTAATTTTACTGCTTAAAGTAGAAGCCATATCATACTGATATTGGGTAAGATTTTGAGTCTCTCTTCCCCAGTCTTCTATTTTCTTCCAAGTTTTTACGTGTATTGATTTTAATCTATTCAATGAAGCTTCATTTTCAGCTTTTTGAGTTTCATCCTCAGTTAGCTTTTTTCTTTTTTCAGTCAATTTATTTTCCAAGTCAGATTTTAAACTTTCAAGGTCAATCTCAAAACTTTCATTTTTAATTGCATTCCAACATTCCTCTTTTTTTGCCCACTCTCCATATAAAGAGCCAGGGGCTTTAGTTTTGATGTAATCCTCAATTTTAGACATTACCTCGTGTAATTTTGACTTAAGATTGTCGCTTATCGATTGATGTTTCCAGATTTTGTATAAATCAAGTTTGTAATTCAATTTATAACCTAACCAAGCTAATGAATAAGGAACTGTTATATAACGCATATCGCCAATTGCATTTGGTTTTACACCATATACCTTTTCAGCAGATGAAAATAAAATGGCTTTTGCAATAGCATCTTCAAACCAAATATTGTCTGGCTTAAAACTGAAATTATAATTTAGAAATTGAGCGTAATTTTTCTGACTTCCTCTAACAACAATATGAGGTCCAATTACCAACTTTTTACCATTATATACTTCCTCGTATGAGTTGATAAACTTTGCCAAAGATTCTTTAGTGAACATCTGACTTCTTGGATTCTGCTTGTCAAATTGTTTTCGCTTTGATGGTGTAATACCAAATCGAATTCGTTCATTTTTATACTGACCTCTTGAACGCTCAAAAAACCAACGTGTTTGAGTAGTTTCTCCTGAAACTGGCGGTGCCCAAATAGTCCGTGAGAGTTTTTCAATTAAAACGTGATTTTCTTTGTTAGAACTTAAATCAGAAGCAGAAACTCTATTTTGAGTGTTAGCATACTCTGCAATACGACCAACTATTTCAGAAAAATTCTCTCTATTTTTTACAATAGTAAGTTTAACAGGAACAAATACATTACTTATATCAACTTTATCTTTTTTCCAAGTATGATAAACTGACGCTGTAGTTTGTCCACCATTTACAATCTGAAAATCCTTTACTTGGGCAATAGCTTTACCTTGATTGTTTGGCAAATCTGTAATGGTAACTTCTTCGGCAGTAGCTGCGATACCATTATTAAATGCCATAAACATATGCTGCTCTTTCAGAATAGTATTTCGAATTCCTTTATTTATTTTACCTGTGAATTGAAGAAATGAACGAACATTTTGCTCCAGAAGTCTAGCCCCATATTGTTCATAAATATCTGCTAAGGCAAGACCTGGAATAATCGCAAGCCAAGATTGATAATCAGAATTTTCGGTTTCATTGACAATACAAGGTACTTTATATCCAGCTAGTTCAAAGTTAATTTCAATAGGCACTCTGGATTTATCTGAAAGGTTAAAAAGGTAGTTTATATCAATTGTTCTGTAAAAAATAGTATAACCAGCTATTGTATCAGAAATTTTCACATCTGATTTTACCTCACCATTCGTTATTAAAAATATATTTACTCTGGTTAGATATTCTTTAACCTCAGGAACATTTGCTAGAGTTTGAGCAAGATCAAATATTTCAGAACTTTCCTCTATTTCGTTCACATAATCTTTGTAAATAGCATTTCTGAAGAATTTTACTGCTCTTTCAATTGTTTTGTCTGCATCACCCTTTGTAACACTTTGAATGGTGGAATCACCATTGTATATAGTTACAAACAAATCGAGTGTTTCGTAATTTTCATAAAGTGAGTAACCATTAATTTTATGTTCAACACCTCTTTTACTAATCTTTTCGTCAAAGCAAACTCGATAATTTTCTGTTTCTCCTGCTTCGGATAAATACGATAGGGCTAACTCTGTAAAAATCTGTTCTGGATTTGTTCCTTCTTCTTCCGAGATTAGACTTGAGTTAATTTCTTCTTGAAGGTCTATATAGAACTTTTGTAATTCTTTGTTTTCCATAAAAATGTTATTGTATTTCTCCCAAAAGAGTTTGGTGGTTAATTCTCCATTCCTCTGATTCAGAAAGGACAATAGAATATCTCACATCTCCAACACCTATAGGGATTTGATTTTCAGTTATCCTTGGGAAATTACCCGTAACTCGGTATATATTTTCTTGACGAATAGTGTAACCTCTCTCATCATAAAGAGGTTTGTGAATATCATAATATCCAGATTCCAATAATTTCAGCTTAAATAGGTTGGAAGCCATTGTGTTATCATTCAATAATTCCGAAACTTCGTCAATTAGTATATTCAATGATTCACCGTTTCCCACTCTTACATCTAGCGAAAGATGAAATAAAAATATTTTTTCAATGATGGAATCGTCTAACTGTCTTTCACTCGTGATATGAATTTTTTGATGATTGTTACCGTGTGTAGTTTTTACTTCAACTGCCCAGTTTGAGTATTGAAAATCTTGAATAGACTTTTCTGGGCCAAGCCAAGATTTAATACAATAGTTTTTATCCGAATTATTAGTCAAGAAAAATCGTAAAAAATAAATTTCACCGTAAAGCCCCCTTTGTGCTTCGTCTGATAAACCTTGTTTACCAACCTTTTCAAACAAAGACTGCCATTTAGCCAAACGCTCCAATAGTTTTTCTACTAAGGTTTGTTCTGTGGACACGTCTGATACTCCAAATATCAAATCTTCGCAAAGCGTAGAGAAAATATCTTTGTGCTGTTTGTTTAGTAAAAGAATTAGTAAAAATTTCTTCGATTTATCTCTTTCATCTGGTAGCGTTTCAATCTTGATGTCTTTGAGTTTATTCCATTGGTTTTCATCAAATGGGAATGCTGCACTTATTCTAAATGCAATGCACCTTAATTTTTCTGGAGCTTTTAATGCAATAAAAACATCAGGCAGTACCTCTGCCGAATACCTCTTATAAAGTAAACCTGAATGATTGGAAGTATCACTCTCTAATCCAACCCAAATATTTTCAATCTTCGTCATCTCCATAATCTTCAAAATCTTCTTCAACCACATCAAATCTGTCTAGTAACTCCTCATTGACAGCATAAGATACTGGTGCGTTAAAATTACTTTTCGGGAAACTTATTGCATAACCTACAAATGGGTTGGTTCCTTTTGGTAGGGGATATTTTTCAAGACTTTCTTCTGGGTCGAGTAAATAGATTATTAATAATGGCTTTCTTGGGTCTCTTAATTCATTTCTAACTATTTGTCCATTTGGATACATTGCGTCACCTTCTTTTTTTCTATGAAGATTGGTCAATTCCATTGCTCGTAATTTTTCAGCATCAGTAAAATCAACAAATTCGTCAGATGGACTTATTATATGAGATTTTCTTAAATAGTAAAGTTGTTCACTTGAATTCTTATCATCTTCTGTCCTTTTCCATTGACCGATAGAAACAGTATTACTACTAACGACAAAATGGGAGTTGTTTTTAGCATTTGGTTTTGACATTAAGGCAACTCTCCAATCGGTTAGTTCTCCATTTCGCAATTGAGTAGTAATGAACTGAATTATTTTCCTAGGTTCTGCTTTTTTAAGGTTTTCAACGGATTGAATTCCCTCAAAAAAGTTGATGACTTGTTCAGCTGGGATATCATACCAAACAAAAGCATTTGGTTTAGGAACAAAATTAGTTGGTAACCCTGATATAAATTTTTGAGTGTTCCTAAGGTTATTGTCTATAATCGAAATATCTTTTTTAAACTCGTAAGATTCGACCAATCTTCCTGCCCAAGAAATCTGAACAGTTATGGCAGAACGCATTTTGTTAGTTGCTGAAATTTGAAGAACTCCAGGGTGCGTTCTAACTTTTAGAGCATATTGTTCTGGCGTTGAACCTGCTACATCAGACATATAATCAAACTCTTCTCTTAGTTCTTCAGAGGCTTGTGTTATATGGCAGAACCACTCATTCAATTCTCTACTTGTAAAAAGTCTGCATAAGTCAACATACCCACCTCTATAACCAAACCAACGTCCCATCTGCATAAGAGTGTCATACATTCTGGAGGCTCTTAAATAATAACTTACTGAAAGACCCTCCAAAGTCAATCCTCTTGAAAGCTTGTTGCCACCTACCGCAATAACGGAAAGTCCATTTTTATGGTCGAAATAGTCTAATGCTTCTCCTGAACCTCCGTGAATTGATTTTACTTCAATTCGTGAAGCAGCATCATTCAAATGCTGTAGTACCTCACTCCATTTATGAACCTGAATTTGAGAATCTAAATTTTTGAGTTCTGAATCTAATATTTGCTTTGAAACCGATACATAAGACTTGAAACCATTATCGTCTTGTTCAAATGTTGATTTTAATTCATCCAATATTACTGCATCATTTTGGTCGATTCCTCTTCGGTAATAAATGAATTGATTGGAAACTAATTCTGCGATATGGTCTTGCCAACGCATAAAACGGGAAACGTGGATAAGCATTGAGTTATGAACCGTTGTTTGCCCTCTTAATCTTCTAATAGCACAAGTGATTATAAAACAACGAATAGCCCTTTTCAAAGATTCAGGTAAAGATGATGGTAATTGATCATCTTTTTTATGCCTATCAGGAACAAATCCACTGTAGTCATTTATCCTGTTTACTATAGGTAAAACTGTATTTGAGGCCTCATCTTCTTCTAATGGACTAAATCCAAATACTTTTTCTGGTCCAATATAGTTTGAAGGAGCTGGGATATTTTTTATAAAGTTCCTCGGGAATAAATTTTGGTCATCCAATGGAATAAAAATGTTAGCAAAAGGAGTAGCTGTATAGCCAACATAAGCATTCTTTCCAAATAGATTTAGAATTTGAGTAATCCAGCCATTAATAGAACTTTGTCTTTCAGGGTCATTTGAAATGTTAATAGAGGCATTGTCTGCTTCGTCATCTATAAGTAAGAGTGATTTATTACGAATTACTCGTCCTAATTCATTGTCTTCATTTGCTTGAGCAGCAAGCCATTGATGTATTCTTCTGAGTACGTGGGGATTTTTCTTGATTACTGCAACAATTGGTTCAGAAGTATTGAAGTTTAAACCTAGGGCATTTGCCGCTCCTTGAGTAAAATCACCTTTTTCAATGCTAGAAGTTAGAGAATGAGCCACAATAGGAGAACCAAAGTAGGGGTCGCCAACACCTATTTGAATACTTCTCTGGTCAAAAGCTCTTGTATGTTGCGTATCAAATCCTAAAAAACTTTCGTCAATTCTAAGTTGCGTTTGGCTTCTTAAATTATTATGAATTCCTGCCATAATAATTATTAATTTGAATCCAGCATCAGCAGCTTTACAAACGAGACCAGTATAATTTGCTGTTTTTCCTGATTGAACTTGGCCAACAACTAAACCTTTCTTATTTATCGTGATTTTTAGTGATGGATCAAATAAATTATCAAGAATGCTATCTGTAAGTCTATCTAGCTTATTTATAACTTCTGGTGCAAAATTCTTTTCTATTTCGAGGTATTCTCTATATCTACCCCAAAAACCATTTGAAAAGTCTAATTCAGCTCTTTTCTCATTTAACCAAGGTAAGTTTTCATCAGCTTTTTCAATTGACCTAAATTCATCTTGACGAATTGTATAAAGTTCTTCAATTCTTCTTACAAGCATTTCACGGTTTTCATTTATGAAATACTTCATTTTAAGCACTTCATCAACGGCATCTTCAATTTCTTCTCTTGTATAAGATGAGCTGTCAGATAGTAACTGACGGATGTTCTTAATAGGGTCTTTTTTACTCATTGGTTAAAAATTCAATATATTCTGGATAGAAATTATATGGTTCAGTATTTAGAATTCTTGCCTTTGCTTTTTCGATTGATAGACCACTTGCTACAAATCCGTTAAAAAGCTTTTGCATTGTTTCCTTAATTGCGTTGTGGTCTATTCCTTCAAATGGTTGCCCGTGTGGTTTTTCATTTTCGCTTTCTTGAAGCGTGATTAAAGGCACAGGTATTGTTTCCTCAATGAACTGAATTACTTTTTCAATTTCTTTTTTTAAATCGCCGGATTTAGAAAGTAATTCATTTAAAAGCGGGTGATTCCGATTTATTTTATAGAATCTTTTACCGTGTCTGGCTCTTTCTTCCCAAAACGGAAAATATTCATCCGGTGCCAATTTTCTTTTAAGCACCTTGCCCTTGTGTCTATAAACCTCTACAGCTTGATTTCTAACATCTTTTGCTAGTGCAAGAATTTGTTCACGGTAAATTGAAGGAGGTCTGGCGATAGATTTCTTGATGTCAATTTGCCAGTCATCATCAAAATTATTTGGTAAGTCAATTTGAATTCTACAAAGGTCATAATGTCCTTCTTTTTTAAAAAGACCAAGCCAATCGCCAGCAACTAACAATCTGCGATTTCTATAAACATAGAAACCTTGATGAGCTGTCCAACTATCTTTTGGACCTTTTCCATAATTATATTGTTCTGCTGAAAGTTTCGAACGATGCGGTAAAACAAAACCTTTAATCTTTATTGAACCACCTTCTAATCTTGTTTCGGGTTTGCTTTGTAAATTATCTATTCCAATCATAAATGGATCCCAAGATTTTATTTCCCTCTCACGTAAATAGATTTTCAAACCTTCATCCATATATCTATGAAAAACCATAGATAAGTGAGATTTTACGGAATCCATTATTCCTAAAAACTTACTTTTTGCTTCTTCATTGTCCTCTGAAGTATCCTTTGTAAGTCTATCCAAATCCCACCAAATTACACAAGTTCCTGTCTCAACAGTTTCTATTTTCTTAGTCCAGTTTTCTTCGTTAGGAATGTATCTAATTAATTTCCATACTTTTTCTTGATTGACAAAGTCCAAATCCCAAGTCCAAAAAACAGGCTTGTAACCCTTAGCTTTAGAGAAAACAGTAAATTTTCTTGATTGCGAAAATGAAGCAGTCTTTAAGCCTAAACCAAAACGACCTAAATCGTCTCGATTTCTTTCATCTAATGGATTTTTGCTTCCAGGGCGCATAGCCTGAATGAGTTGTTCATTATTCATCCCAGTGCCATCATCTAAAATAGATAATGTTGTGTTTGAACCTTTCCAATCGTAATCAATCCAAATATTCTTTGCTCCTGCAGTAATAGAATTATCAATAATGTCAGCAATAGCGGTTTCAATAGAATAACCAATCGCACGAAAGGTTTCAATCATTGAACTTGCTTCTGGTTCTGCAGAAGTTGATTGTATGTTGGTGTAGTCAATCATTTATTCCTTGTAATTCGTTATTGGAAACGCTCCATTGCACTTGGACTGTTTGAATTATATTCTTTCTTGGAGTTAATTTTGAAAATGGGTCATTGATGAAAGAAATTTCAGGAGAATCATTGTTGTTAGACACAAGACAAACTGTATATTTTGTTCTTTCCTGTTTAGCTGTTTCCCATTCCTTATTTGTAAAGAGAAGTCCGCCTATATTATTAGCAAGTCCTTTAACTTCAATAAAATGTTGATTTGATTCAGATTTTATTTCAAAATCATACCCACATCCTAAATCTCTTGTATCAACTAATTCACCTGCAATAGGCAAATTATTTAATCTGTGATACTCAATAAAAAACTGCTCAGCTTTTTTTCCTGTTGGGCCTCTTAATATAAATGATGAAGTTCTATCCTTATCAGAATTTTCATCTGCTATGGACAACAAGTGATTTAGATTTTCCGTATCACCTTGAATTTTCCCAGAAAGAATATCTTCAACAATTGCTCTTAATTCTGGCTCCTCCAAATTTTCAAGTGCTAAAGCAACATTAGTTCGACTTGGACTCATTGGTCTTTGATACCAGCCTGCACGATAACCAAATAAAGGGTCGAATTCATCACGCCAATTACGAACGGAATGTTTCTTTACATCTAATTTGTCACTGATATCCAAAAAAGAAGATTCCCAATTTTTATAACCAAGATTTTTGAGAGCAATTTTGTCAAATCTTGCTAGGTAATAAGCTACATATAAAGTGAGTTTATGGTTATTTTCCATCTAAAACATTTTTTAATACCATAGCAATTTCTTTAGCCATCAAAGGCGGTACAGCATTCCCAATTTGTTTAAAAGCAGCTGTTCTATTAGCTCCTTCCTTTTCTCCTTCAAAATAATAGTTATCTGGAAAAGATTGTAGTCGCGCTGCTTCTCTTACGCTGATTGATCTATTTTGCTTACTATCAGGATGAATATAATAATGGCCATCTTTGGCAATATGGGCGACTACTGTTTGCGAGTAGGGTAAGTCAGAAGCAACCACTTTAAACCTGTCAAAAAATGAAGTGCGATTTTGATGGGTCTTTAATCTTTCTGGTAAATCATTGTAGTTTAATCGTTCTTGCTTTTTATCCCATTTCTGTACAGCAATTTTGTATATTTCTTTATCTTGCTCTCTATGGGGCCTCGCAATATGTTGCGTTAAAATATCAATACCATTTCGTAAAGCGTGAGATTTTAAGTACTCGGTCGTTTCGGTTTTGTATTTCAAAAATCTGTCTACACCTTCACCAGCTTTTATCACAGGCAAATCTTCCAACAATTCTTTAACTAAATAATTATTTTCAATTGCAATTTCTTCCAGATTTGGTATACTAATCTTTTTGTTTTTTTGCCAACCTAGTATGATAATTCGTTTTCTGTTTTGCAATACTCCAAAGTTTTTTGCTTCAAGCGTGTGCAGTTTTATTTGATAGCCTTTTTTGTTAAAAATCTTCTCCATTTCTTCAAGATAGTGCCCACCTTTAGCAGACTTTAATCCCAAAACGTTTTCAAAAACGAACATACTAGGCTTATATCTTTCTAAGTATTCAGCATATTGAATAAAGAGGTAATTTCTTGGGTCACCTTCCATTTTGGTTTTAGACCGTGACCGTCCCACCAATGAATATGCTTGGCAAGGTGGTCCGCCAATAATTAAATCAACTTTTCTTTTTCCTAGGCTTTTCTTTATTTGCTGGTGTATAGTTTCATTGTGTTCATCTCCAATTGGAAGGTTAATAACAGAGTCCAAAATGTCTTTTGGCACACTTAAATATAATTGCTCACGAGTTATTTCTCCTTTAAGATAAGAAATGTAAATTTTATAGTTGTTGGTAGCTTTTAAGTGATGGTAAGCAGCTCTTGTTCTTAGAGTATTACAAGCAGAATTTTCAATTTCAACGTGAGCAATAGGCTCAAAACCAGCTTGGATAAATCCTTCTGAAAGTCCTCCTGCTCCTGCAAATAAGTCTATGAAATTGTAAGTCATTATAATATTTTTCTTTGGTTCAAATTTACTTGTTTATTCTGTGCGTTGGCAAAAATTCAGGCTCTTTTGCTTGCGAAGCGGTCGCCCGTGTGTTGGGGCAAGCAAAATGTGCCTGAATGTGCGGTTGGCATTTTATTTCTGTCGTTATTTTGTTCACTGTCGTTGTCTTTTTTACACTGAGCGATAACGTTTTACGTATTGGCGATGGTGGGGCATTTGAAAAACGTCAGCCCAACATATGTACAAATGCCCAATAGAATTACAAATGTTGAGTTTACAACTGTCAGCCCCACTATTGCCAATACGATGTTAGCTGTGGTTTTTCTATTTGTCAAGTCCATATTTCTGTCCATACTCTTTTACTGTCATTAAGAAATGTGGGTTTATTTTGTTATTCAGTAGTCCTTCGTATTCTCGTTTAGCTTTGTCAAACTGTTTAAATTCTGCATAAACAATTAATTTTCCCAAAGGTGTCATCATCAAATCTGCTTTGTCTAACTCTTGAAGCATTTTCTCTGTGCTATTTACTCGGTCAAAATATGGCAAAATGAAATCTGTCAAATTTTTTTTCATCTCGTCAATAAGCTGTTGCTCGTCAGTGCACTCTTTAATGTCATACCAAGTATCATGTTGGTTTCGCAAGTCTCCAATTCTTTTTCTAATCAAACATTCTGGTTCAGTAGGATAGTCAGGAAGTCCTATATCGCTGAAATTGTAAAATGCAAGCCAATATTCAGGAACAAAAATTCCTGTGTTTATAGTAAAACTGATACTGTCCTTGTTTCCAAACGCACTTTTCTGAACATTAATGATTTGTCCGATAGTGTCAAGTTTTAAGTAAAAGTTATTCGCCTTTTTCTTAAAGCCCAAAGGTTTCAAGATTTCGTGAAATCCATCTTTAATTATTTTGTCAAATTTTATCTCCGATATTGTCTTCATTTCGTTTTTGGTGTGGCGTTCTAAAATCACAGCTAACTCTCAAATATACGCAATACTCTTCTATATGCAAGGATGTCAAGTGTCTTTCTGTTTACCTCTATAAATAGTTGTTTTTAAGTTCCTTGCTTTGGTGTTATCAGATTTTATCTATTGCGTATTTTGTATAACTTTCTTAGATTTGCTTTGGTAGATAATACAAAATACGCAATATGGAAATTGTCGATTTTTCTGGTTTTGATTTTCGGGACGGCAGGCACAGGGATGCCGCAGTCATTTGGATGGATTTCAAATACGACCGGGCAAAGATTGATTTGGTCAAATCGCTGAAAGGTAGGTGGAGTAGGTCTGAAAAGTGCTGGTATGTACCGGACAACACCCATTTCCGGACACTGTTTGGGATGAAAATCCCACCGGTTGGCAAAGGGGTGTTGTCCAAATTGTCACCCGTAAATGCTCGGGAGTTGCAACGCATGAAAGAAATATTGCAGATGAAAGCCTATAGTCCATCCACCATAAAGACATACATGATCGAATTTGCACAGCTACTGTATATTTTGAAAGATGTGCCCGTTGATTCGCTGGGCTACGACCGTCTCCGTGCTTACATTCTTTATTGCATCAATACATTGAAGATTTCAGAAAGCCAGCTGCACAGCAGGCTCAACGCCATCAAATTCTATTTTGAACAGGTGCTCCATAAACCGGGCTTCTTTGCCGAAATCCCACGGCCGAAGAAGCCATCCACTTTGCCAAAGGTGTTGAGCCAAAAGGAAGTAAAACGGATATTCGACGTGGTACGAAACCAGAAGCATTTGCTGATGTTGCAACTGTGCTACGGAATGGGGCTGCGAGTAAGTGAGGTTGTCAATCTGAAATTGAGCGACATCGACAGTGGACGGATGCAGGTACTCATCGAAGCGGGAAAAGGAAAGAAAGACCGGTATGTACCGCTACCGACCGCAGTGCTGGATTTGCTACGGGAGTATTATAAAGCGTATCGCCCTAAGACTTATCTTTTTGAAGGCCAGTATGGAGGGCGGTATTCCGTCCGCAGTGTCCAAGCTGTGTTCAAGAATGCGATGAAGGCCGCAAAGGTAAACAGGCCGATAGGGATACACGGTTTGCGGCATAGTTACGCCACACATTTACTGGAATACGGCACGGATATGTCATTCATACAGCAGCTACTTGGTCACAATGACATTAAGACCACGATGCTTTATGCAAAAGTCGGCAATGCGCAACTGAATGCAATCAAAAGTCCGTTGGACAGGATGTTGTGACTACAGATTTAAGAATTATCACAATGGGATTAAATTACTTCAAAAGCAGAAAGCGCCTCGATTTTTCCCCACATCCGTTTGATGTTGGCAACATACTTGGTTTGAAGAGGGGTTATGGCAACAATCATTTTCTACTCAAAATCTACGGATTGGACAAAACCAAATTTGAGTGCTATTACACCTACCACCTAAATTATTTCCTGTCCTCGGGTCAGGATGCCGAAAAAGATTTCCTTTCCCATGTGTGGTATATCGTGCAGAAACGGATTGAACATTTCGAACGGAAGGACCCGTTCTCATCCGAGCATCCCCGGCATTTGTCAAACATCGGGAAACTTACCGAATTCCAACAATACCTCGGCACACGCGATAAATGGAACATCCGACCTAACGATGTGCTGCTGAAAGAAAAAGACGGAAAGATAGCCGAACTCCAAGCCCATATCCAAGATTTGGAAGAACAGTTGAAAGCGCATACGAAATACGGGGTTTCACAGAAAGTATATGTTGAAGACGGCTACCTGCCCACGCTCATCGACCTCATCCAGCAACTGCGCGAAGTGGAACTGCCCAATGGGAGGTCGCTGCTCAAAAGTGACCACCACAGCCCGTATTACAAGCTAATAGCGAATTACTTCAACCACGGCGGCAAGGAAACCCCATTGGATACGGCACGCAATTATTTCGTGGGCAAGGGCGAAGCCCCGATAAAGGGTTCGCAGGTGCCGGATGGCAGGAAGTTGTTCCGCATCGTCCCCGCAGACCACGCCTAATCATCTACCCGTTCAATCCCCGAACATGACCAAGCCGCCTCGTTTGGTCATTCATATCCCTGTTTTATCCCCCAACTTTGTCCCAACGGAGGGGGGGCCGCCCGATGGGAACACCGGATATCACCCCGTTTGGTCGCGGGGCCAAACCGTGCTGTTCGCACGTCCCGCCAAATTGCCATTCCCCGATGGGAATGGAGCAAGCGGAAGTTGGGCAGAGCCCTACTTTGCTTGCCGTATGCGCTGCAAACGGGGTTTAGGGTATCCTCCGGGGATACCCTTGTAGCCTAACGGCATCGTAAAGACCGTTTTTGGTATACCGCAAGGTATACCATCCAGCCTTTTCCAGATATACCGATATATAATGATATCAATATACAGATAGGTCGAGATACCAGTATTTCATGAGTTAAAGAGCCTATCTTGCAACTTTTTAGTAAATTTCCTCTTCTATGATTGTCCTTTATGGCAGAGGAGAGCGAAATAAATTCATTATCTTATATCTGAACAGTTTTTTGTATATAAGTGTGAATTTATTTAGGTTTGGGTTATGTCGTCAAAATTCTTTAAATACCGTAAAGCATTCCAGCGTAATGCACACCCGTACGATCTGGGCGTACTGACCGGTCTGAGAAGGGGCAGTGACGACAATCATTTTTTGTTGAAGATCTATAAGCTTAAGCCTTCTTCGTTCGAAGATTATTACCGCTACCACCTCGATCATTATCTGGCAAGGGATGAAAGAAACAGTGAAAAGGAGTTTTTTGCACATGTCTGGCAGCGTGTTGCCAGAAGGATAGAATATTTTGAAAGAAAGGATCCGTTCTCCTCCAAACATGCCCTGCATATGTCCAACATCGAAAAGCTACAGGAGTTTCAGAAATTCCTTTTACCCAGGGACAAATGGAATATTGCCCCCAGTGATGTCCTGCTCAAGGAAAAAGATGCCAGGATCGCTGAACTGCATGAAAAGATCAAAGAACTGGAGAACAAGCTAGAGAAACTCGAAGCGTTCAACGTGTCCGGCAAAGCTATGATACAGGACGAACACCTCTCCACCTTTATGGATCTGATCCACCAGATAAAAGACCTGTCTCTTCCAAATGGCAGAAAGCTCGTGAGGAGTGATTTTGACAGCCCCTATTACAAACTCGTTGCCAAGTACTTTAGCCACAAGGGAAAAGCTATATCCATCGACACCGCCCGCAACTATTTTGTCAAAAAGGATCCCAAAGATGCCGCAAAGGGCGTCAAGATCGAAGAGCACGAAAAACTCTTTAGGATCGTGCCCAAAGACCCAAAATAACCTTCCCGTCCACAATCTGGACATGACCAAGCCGGCTCAGTTGGTCATCCACCTTCTCGTAATATCCCCCAATTTTGTTCCGTGGCACCGCCCATATCGGTGGCCGCTACGAATCGGAAACAAATTTGGAAACTATGCATATAGACATCGTAACGAAAGACGACCTCTGCAGGATGCAAAAGGAAATGATGGAGGAGATCAGGCAACTCATGAGAGAAAATGTGAAAAGGGAAAATGACCGGCAGTGGCTGCGCAGTGCCGAGGTAAGGAAGATGCTCGGTATATCACCGGGAACTTTGCAGAACCTCCGTATCAACGGGACGCTGCCCTACAAAAAGATCGGTGGGAGTATCTATTACCGTGGGGATGATATCCAAAGGATGATGGAAGGGGGAAATGGGAATGGATAGACACATGGGGATGCCGGGACATCTTTTTACCACCTACTTTGAGAAAGTGACCGGCGATAACAGGCTGTTGCCTTCACACATCGGTCTGATCATGGCACTTTTCTATTACCATGACGCTGTTAGCTCTTTAGACTTCTTCCATGCCAGCAGGAGCAGACTGATGCGCTTTTCGCGCATCAGATCGATAACAACTTACCATAAATGCCTTTCGGAGCTGGTAGCGTACGGCTATCTGGAATACATCCCTTCGTGGCATCCGACCAATGCCAGCAGGTTCCGGTTTATATTCGATGACAAAGGAGGTAGTAATGGACAGAATTGATCCCAACAGCAAGTCGGTACGTTACCCCAAGGAGGTGGACGAGCGGTTATCGTTACTGGCACGCAAGCTGGGACGGACAAAACGGGAACTGGTGATACAGATGGTGGATTATTTCTATAAGAGCAAAAAGGATCCCGCAGACCTGAACGATGAAATGCTGAAAAAGGAACTGTCCAGCGGAATCAGCAGGATACTCTCCTTTATCCGTAAACAGGAGGGTGATCTGCTGGTGCCGATCTATTCGATGGCCAGTGAACTCTCAACACTGGCAAAATTGCAGGGTACGGTCACCAAGGCGATAGCCGAAGCGCAGCTCAAGGGAAATACGGCTGTGGGGGAAAGCGTCAGTCACCTCAAACTTTTGGACAGCGATCTGAAACGGCTGATCGTAGCGCTTGCGGAAAAGGATAAACTGAAATCCGGTTTCAGAAAGATACTGGAGCATTATATCGCCCAAAGGGAAACCTTAGGCTGGCCGGTATCGGCCGCAAAGAAGGAGGAACTGGCAAAACAGGTGCGTCAGGCTTTAGAAAATTTATGACAGGAGGGAAATATGTTTATCAATATCACGCCATCTGAAACGGGAAACAACAAAGGTAGCTCCGCCGGGTTGGTGAACTATCTCGAAAAAGAGAACCGAAACATGAAAAGCATGGACGAACATGAAAAGTGGTTCAATGGGAACAGGGACGACATCAGGCCGCACGAGGTGCGGATCGGTATCGACAGCAACGTGGCCAAACTGGGAAAAGATGATAGTAAGTTCTTTCTGCTCAACATCAGTCCAAGCCAGAAAGAACTGGCGCACCTCTGCTCCGTTTATGGGGAAGAGGGCGCCAAGGAAAAACTGAAAGAGTTTGCCGTCAAGGTGATGGACGAATATGCAAAAAATTTCAAGCGGGATAATATTCACAGTCATAAAGATCTCCTCTGGTTCGGTAAACTGGAGAACCATAGATACTATGCACACAACGACAAGGAAGTCAGGAACGGAACGAGGCAACGGGGTGAGCGCAAGGAAGGACAGCAGATGCATATCCAGATCATTGTAAGCAGAAAGGATATAACCAATACAATTAAGCTCAGTCCGCAGAATACCTCGCGGGGTAAGAACACTTCCCATTCCAGAAAAATGGGGCAGTTTGACCGTACCGCGTTTAAGCAGTCGGGCGAAACCGTCTTTGATGAGGTGTTCGACTTTGAGCGTGGGCTGAAAGAACGGATGCGTTATGCCAATATGATGAAGAACGGAACGATGGAGCAGAAAGCACAGCTGCATACCCTTGGAAGTTTTATGGAAAGGTACCCGAAGCTGCACGAGGGCCATATAACAGATGATATTATGGCCAATATCCACCATGAAAAATATCCGGATGTTGGCAGTATGCTTTCCTCCATTGCAGGAGGGGCATGGGGGCTTTTTGAAATGTTGTTAGAACCTGCATTCGATGCATCGGCTGCACAGCAGACTGTTGCGGGTGAGGAGGAACGGAAACGCAGGCACAGAAAAAAGAGCCAGAGGATGAAAAGATAGAACTGCCCTTCCTCCCTGCGATACACGTGCATTCCTTCCTACGGCGGAAAGCACGCGAACTTCGGTTCGGAAAGCAAGAGGTGTTTTGCTGTGCGCACACCACTTGCGAAGTAACAAAGTCAGTTGCCATGTCGGGAGGGGGAAATTGTTCCCATCTGCACCGCTTTAGCAAAATTACCCACGGAGCCGGAAAGGTCAAGGGTGTGTAAACGCACCCTCACACTCTTGCCCATCACCGTGCGCCCTTGACCCGATTCCGTCCCCTTGAGTCTCGGTGGCCTAAGCGGTGAAAATGGGGTGATGTGTACAGGATTTTCTGTTAAATGCTAAAAAAATATTCTTGGGAAAGGTATTGGTCAATCGACTAAGTTTATCCAAAAGTGGAACAGGCTAATAAAATCTTGCTCACCATTATGCTCAGACCTTAGATTTTTCGAGATAAACTTATCTATTCCCGTTGTTTTGATATCCAATTTTATCAATTTATCCTCGCTCTTCCATATTTCTGAGGAACTGGCAATGAGTTCATCAATCCATTCATTGATTCTTAGATACCAATGGTTAGGATTTTCTCCTTGGATATAACCTATTATAGCGGAATACTTGAGGTTTTTTCCATGTATTCCTTTTTTGAATCTTTCAATTCCTCCACTAGGCTTGTCGTAGCCAGTTACATATTCTTTCTCTCGCTTCTGTCCCGGTGTGGGCAGTCGCTTGGCTTCTATAGAAAAGAACGAATCAAATTCTCCGTATATCCGATCTCCGATAAGAAGGTGCTCGTACTGTGAGATCGTTCCGATATCTATTTGTGGGCTTAAACCCGAATCAAGGTTTTCGACGTTTTCATGGTGAAAATGGAAAGGGTAAGATCCGGCGCTACGATTTAAGTATTTGCACAATCTGTCCGTAAGGGATTTTTCACTTGCAGACAGTTCTCCTTTGACCTTCATAGAAAATTGCGCAAAGTGTATTTCTATAAACTCGACAACCGAGTTGATTGATGACTCTAGTTCTATACCGTGGGTAACTTTCCCTGTGCCTATATTTGGAGAATTATCTGCTAACATTAGTACCCCTGCTTTCTTAAATCTGAAAAAGTTTCATCGGCATCACGAAGGGCGATTGATCTCAACCAGTAACGAAGCTTTTTAGGTTTGATCAAATAGACTACATTACCCTCATACAATCGCACGATCCTGACCGTCCTTAAACTTATCCCCAAATTCTTCTCTACAAGTGTTTCTATAGCCTTTTCTGCTTGATCCTGATCTTCGAATTCAATGATCGGTTTCTCTCCAAAATAGAACGGAAAGCAGATATAGGAATCTGTTTCTAGATATTCCCCGGGGTTTATGGTCTTAAACACGGATCGTAAAACGCTACAAAAGCTATTCGAAAAATCTAACAGATTTTGTGCTGTTACATCACTAATGGCTATTTTTGACTTTTCACCATTTCTCCTAAATTCCAGTAGATATTCTATGAAATCCCGAACCACGATTTCTTCAGATTCATTTAGCCACAGCTCTCTTTCGTCTTTTGGGTAAGGCAGATTTTTGAGGTCTTTCGCCAAAAGGGAGGAAGACTTATTGACCATAAATCTACCGCTAGTTCCCGCAAGATAGTAGGAGAACAACTGATTATTGACGAACCTTTCCTGAATTTTTAATAATTCCGATTTGTCACTTGCGTGTATTCCGAAGATTGAATTTTTAAAAACAATATCTTCATTTAAGTACTTGACTGGAATGGAAAAAGAGGCATTTTCAACAACCTCTTTAATGAGGAGATGAGGAGATAAATATACCTTTGGATTCCCCTTACTATGGAAGAAATACTCTTCAAGCGATTCGTCTATTTCAGATTCTTTAATTCCAGTTGATGTAAAAGCTTCAACCGGGAGGTGCTTTTTTTGGGTAAGGAAATCAGCACTTAACCTCTTTAATTCTTTTTCGTAAGCAGATTGCGATTGAACCGAATTGTGCCTATCTTTCTCTAATTTTTTTAATTTTAATAAATCAGACTTTATCGCGACGGTAAACCCTTCCGAGTAAACCCAATTATTCAATTTACTTTGCTCATTCAAAAAATCGCCAAAAGTGGGCAATCCCGAGAGACGTTTTATTATTTGGTGATGCCTATTTCCGCCCAAAAAGTTGGCTTTCCAAATCAATGGATCGCTATAAGCTAAACCAAAAGGTACATAATGAAAATCGTATGTATCCAGTTCGAAGTAAAGTTTTTCTTTATGTGGCTTGGTTCTACGTACGGTTATGTGAAGCAGGGGCTTACTTTTTGAAGGCTCATTTTTGACAAATATTGCAGCAGTAGCCACATCCCCATTCTTTCCAAACAGCACTCTGCTTATATGCGTGAAATCAATGATCTGCGGGACATTGTATTTCTTTAGCATCACTTGGCGAAATTGAAAGGAAGAGTTGTTATAGAGCAATGGACCTGATGGTTGAATAAGGCACACCAGTCCTTCCTCTTTACATAAATCTATAGATTCTTCGAGAAAGAGTAAAGATATCTGGTTGTCAGGAAGTGCGACTTGTATCTCTTTGTCTTTATCATCGATCAGAAGCCTACTTTTACTTCTGATGGCCTCGGACTGTGCCGCTGCAGGGGTAAGTTTTGCTTCAAATGGAGGATTCCCTATGATCAGATCGAAAGTCTTGTTTAGTTTCTGATCTTTGACCGCCGCAAAGAAATCATCGTGCAGGATATTCTCCTTGTGCAGATCGTCAAATCTTAAGTCTTTCCATATCTGCAATGGAGCCAGTTCGTCACACAAAGCCAAACTTAGACTGAAGATGGTAAGTTCCGCAGCCTCTTTTTTTAATTCTACACCATAAATATTATCGCGAAGCAGCTTTTTTAAGGTTTCTAAACTCGGGTAATCCCAACCGTTCTTCTTACGCCAGCGATAAATCAATCTTCGGTAGGCTCCAACAAGAAAAACCCCAGAACCGCAGGCTGGATCGAGGATCTTAAAATCGGTTTCCTCGTTGGTCAAGGGCAAAGCCTCATCCAATAAGAAATTGACCAAATAGGGAGGTGTATAAACAACGCCAGGCTGCTTGCCTAAAAACTCCTCATAGATATTGCTGATCAGTTCGACAGGCAGATCGTTGAACGAGTACAACCGCCAAAATACGAATTGGATTCCCTCAGTCTCACCTTGAAGAAACTGTCCAAATCTGGATAGATCACGATTTGTGATGGCTTCCCTCTCCTCCTCATCTATTTGAAATATACCGCCGTTAAAATGACGTGCGAGGTAGTCCAAAAGTTTCGCAAAAGCTCCCTTTGTGTTTAGCACATCTGTGAATCGGGTAGCTTTATCCGCAAAATTGGAAAAGAAATCTTTGGGAAAGACCTTGTTCCCATTTTCGTCTTCCCGCTCCTCCAGATATTTGATTAGTATGGACAATACCATAATGCGATGTGCAAAGTTTGCCGGAAGGACATTTTTATCTATGATATCCTTTAATGCCTGCTTGAGCTCTGTAAGTAATTTTTCGTATGCACCATTGCTGAATTTAAACTGTGGACTATATTTCGAGCTTTCCCAGAAAGTACCATTGTCGAATGATCTTCCAGAAAAAGCTTTGAAATCTTCTGCGGATTGCGTGTCGATCGCTTCAGAAAGATTGGCGGCAAGCCTTATTGTCGTGAGCGGCTTATATTTCAGTTTTTTGCCTTCGGCCGGTTGTTCGAAGCAGTTGAATATCCGTACATCCTGTTTTGTAAACACAAAGAACATCGGAACCAATCCAGAACTGTAAAGTTGTCTGTGAAGATCGGTCAGGTACGCCTCATCGACACCTAGATCATTGGTGTAGTCGTACAGATATACCTGGGGTACGGATGGGCGATTTTCAAACCGTCTAAAATAGACATAATGGGCCTTATACTTTCTCGCATTCTCCAATGCGAGAAACTCCTCGGGCGAAATACCATCGGGGGAGTCGTTCTTATCTACGGGCACGAGGCCTGAAGCACCCTCGGAATTTCCGAGCATATCCAGTTTTTCCAGACTATATAATAGTTCTTGATTCATGACAAAACTGTTGTGTCCCCTTGGTTTTTCCGTTGTTTAATCAATTCCTCTTGCAGGAACCCCCTCGAAACCGCAAAGATAGCACAATATATAGCAAGATATTAATTTTAGGTCGTATTCAGGAAAAATTAACTCTTTTTGTCAGCAGAGATGACAGTTAATAAAGTCTTCAAAATCATCTACAGGTCTTCTGCAATGAAAACCGCATAAATACAGCAATGTAAATATGCGTAAAACCCACTTCATTTTGCAAATTGCAAATCGCAAAAGAAAGCAAATAGGTAGACCTAATTGCTTTCTTTTGCACGGGCTATCTTCTCTTCTAACTCCGTAATATATTTCCTTTGTAAGGAAAGTATTTCCTCATTTTTCTCCAAGAGCGTATCCTTTGCGGCTAGTTCTTCTTGTAGGTTTTCGATTTGCTTGAGCCAACCTTTCGAC
This sequence comes from Sphingobacterium sp. 1.A.4, assembly GCF_002734245.1. Lineage (NCBI taxonomy): Bacteria > Pseudomonadati > Bacteroidota > Sphingobacteriia > Sphingobacteriales > Sphingobacteriaceae > Sphingobacterium > Sphingobacterium sp. 1.A.4. The sequence continues at coordinate 70,388 of NZ_PEAZ01000052.1, read as the reverse complement.
TCGTTGTCACGAAAGGATTTTAGAGGTTCATCTTCATAATAATATGAAAAGAAGTCATGATTTAATTCACGACTAATGGATTTAAGAAGTTCCGTGTCAATAGTAGACCTCCTATAAATATTTGCTGCACCTTGTTTGGTTCTGTTAATTTTCTCTCCAAATTGCTGCTGGGTCAATCCTTGTGCAGTTGCGACATTCTTAATTATTTGTCCTATTTTATCCTTCATAAGGCAACTATGATAGTTGTTGATAGTAAGTGTTATCTGTACTAAGTATGAAATGCCAAAAAGGGTCTTTTATAGTGGTTCAACCCTTATTAGCTTGATTAAGCTTTTCTTCAATCTCAGCTATAATTTTATTTTGAAGAAAAATTACTTGATCCTTTTCCTTTATAAGTTCGTCCTTAAGTTGAACAGTCTTTTCCAAGTTTTCTATCTTTTCTACCCATTTTGAGAACTCTTCTTTTCTAAATGTTGCTAAAGGCTCCTTGTCGTAATAGAACTCTAAAAAATTCTTTTTAGCATGAGAGGAAAGTTTAAAAAGCCTACTAATCAATATATCATTCTTCATCAAGTTTTTCTCGAATGCAGATTCAGATAGACCAATAGAGTCACCTGCGGATTTGTTAGAAATACCCTTATATCTTAAATATTTCTGTATATGTTTTCCAATTGATTCTTCCATACTACAAAGTACCCGATGAAAGTGGAAGATACACCTATTTAAAACCTCCAAATAATTGATTATTTTACACCAAGATTTGGAGGTTAATTTTATTGTTAGTATATTTGGTTCTTTAAACTAATATACGCTATGATGAATTTTTATGTTTGTATATATGTGATACTTAGTTAATACTAGAATAAAATCTAGGTAGTAGCAAAATTTAATGCATCCGACTCTCCCCAGCCAAATTACAGGAAATAGGATGCAGCGAGTGGCGCTCCTATTGTCGTGCAATTATATTTATCAATATATTTGGGACTGCGGCATAGGTAGCTCACTCGTCTTTCCGAACCTGGCTGGGGAGGGGGCGAGTAGAGGACTGTGCCGTTTTCTTTTCTCCTCGCTTTATTACGATCAAAATAAAGCACAATGAGCCTAAAAAAAGAATTATTTAAGAACCTGATAAAACCTCCGGTATAATCCTGCCATTTTTTTGACTTGTGCACAGCTTCCTTAGAATTCAATCTTTGCCATTAGCTTCCATGTGCAAGAGTCTTTTTTATTAACCTGATTCATCAACTGAATAAATTCAAAAAAATGACGTTTTTATACGCACTGGCTAAGCTTTGGCCTAAAGTAAAGCGAATATACATTACACTCTTTTCATTTAACAAGATATTCCTGTCTGCCACCCATGGGCATAGACTGGTATATGTCCGGCAGGCATTTTTGCTCACAATTTTTTGTTTCATATTGTTTAGTTATGCCCAAGCGCAGTCCGCCCAAGAGCGGGCTGATGCTGGGCTAAATGATGTTAGACCTCTAAAGATTGGCGATAAACTACCTGAAACCTTTTGGCAGCAAGAGCATACCATTTACATTAACGGACAAACCAATAAACAGACTTTAGAGCAATACAGAGGCAATCTGCTCATCTTGGATTTTTGGGCAAGTTGGTGCGGCCCATGCCTCAAAAAATTTGCTTTCGCCGATAGTATAAATCTCACTTTCGCTGACCAAGTTGCTGTAGTACTGGTTAATGCAGACAATACCGGAGATGATGAGGAAAAGATAATAGGTAAGATGCGAGAAATGGGAAGCGGGTTAAATACCATTATGAAAGATGGCATACTTTGGAAACTATTCCAACACTCCATTATACCACATTACGTGTGGATCGAAAATGGACAATACCGGGCAGCAACAGGCGCAGAAATGTTTGACCTGCATAACATAGAGGTTTCCATTAAAAGGCGTCACAAACTAAATGAGACCATTCGCAGACGTAACACTAGCAACCAATGAAAAAGATCTTTTTTATGATATCGGTATTATTTACCATAGCTGCTGTTGCCCATAGCCAACAAAGGGTTTTTAAAGTGGTTGATGCAGACAGCAAAAAGGGAATTACCGCTGTTGTTTCTGTAGGAAACAACAATTTTCCGACTGACAACAACGGTTATTTTAAGCTTTCTATCGTAAATCGACCTGTAAAACTCAGGATACAGGCGTTGAATTACATTCCTTTGGATACTTTGCTAAGTGACTATAACGGTTCTCTTATCTTCCATTTAAGACCAGTGGTAAAAGAAATTGAGGAAGTGGTAATCAGTACAGGATACCAAAAGATCAAGCAGGAGCAACTAACTGGATCGGTACAGCATATCGGTTCCCATATGCTCGAGAATCAGGTGAGCACAGACGTACTATCTAGGCTAGAGGCTATTTCCAGCGGACTGAGCGTAGACCGTAGTACAGCACAGGGACGTATTACCATTAGAGGGTTGAGCAGCATCAATGGTCCCAAGGATGTATTGATAGTTGTAGATAATTTTCCATATGATGGAAATCTCGAAAATATCAATCCTAATGATGTTGAAAGTATTACCCTGCTGAAAGATGCCGCGGCAAGTTCTATATGGGGAAGTAAGGCTGGCAATGGTGTAATTGTGATCACGACCAAGAAAGGTGAATTCAATCAAGATCTGCAAATACAGGGCAGTATTAACAATAATGTCATTAGTAAGCCCAACCTGTATCGTTTGCAGCAAATGAGTTCATCCGATTATATCGATGTCGAAAGTTATCTGTTTTCCCAAGGATATTATCAATCTGCTTATGATGACCCGTCTATGCCAGGGTTGACGCCCGTAATAGAGACACTCTACAATGCAGATCTGAGCCCAAGTGAAAAAGAAGAACGTCTGGATCGATGGCGCCATCTGGATGTGAGGGATGAGTTCAAGAGCAAGGTTTATGGAGTGGGGCTAAACCAGCAGTACAACCTACAGGCCAATGGAGGCAACAGGCGCTATAACTGGTTAGCGACAGCGGGATACGACCGAAACAGGGATAATCTGGATGCATTGTACGCTAGGTTGACCTTACGTTATGCTTTGGAAATCAATTTGGCAAAAAACCTAAGCGTGGACATGAATATTACCCATGCTAATGCACAAAGCAAAAGCGGCAAGCAGGGTTATACCGAGATCACAGCGTTAAATGGCACACTCTATCCTTATGCACAACTAACAGACGAAGATGGTAATGCAATGCCTTTGGTACAGAACTATCGGCTAAGCTACCTGAGCACATTGGATGGAAGACTGGCTGATTGGAAATATTATCCGCTCACGGACTGTCTCTTTAACAAGGACGAGATAAATCTTAATAATACAGGGATAAATGTAGGAATGAATTATCGGTATGCAGGTTTTGATGTTCAAGCGCTCTATCGTATGGAAAGACAGCAGACCACTAATGAAAATATCTATGATGCCCAGAGTTATTTTGCAAGGGATATCGTGAACAGTTTTGCTCAGCCTGCCGATGATGGCTCTATCAGTTACTTGGTTCCACAGGGTGGTATAATGGATTTACAGAACGGATATCTGCTGGCGAACAACTTAAGGCTTCAACTGAACTATGACAAACGCTTCGGGTCACATCACTTTAACGCACTTGCCGGTGCTGAGCGTCGTTCTCTACGCAATGAAAGCAACAGCTTCCGCTATTTTGGACTGGAAACGAATACCCTGAATACAGGTCTAGTTGATCTGACAAAGCGGTATCCGCACTACATCACCGGCAGCAACAGCTTTATACCTGGCAGGCAAAGCCTGGGGCTGACTCGGAACAATTTTGTGAGTTTTTATGGTAATGCTAGCTATAGTTACAGAGATACTTATTTTATTTATGCCAGTGCCCGTCGCGATGCATCGAATCTGTTCGGGGTGAGTACGAACAATAAATGGAAGCCATTATGGAGCGTGGGTTTGGCTTGGAATGTCGACAACGATCTGCCTTGGCTAAAATCAGGCGCGTCTCTGAAACTTAGGGCGAGTTATGGATTTAGCGGCAATGCAGACCCATCACGTACCGGCCTCACTACCATTACCTACAATACTGTATCACCTTTTACCCAAAGCAACTTTGCCTCGATTACACGCTTTTATAATCCCGATCTACGTTGGGAGACTGTTGGCACACTTAATATAGGTGCTGATTTTGGTCTCTTTGACAGGCGCATCAGCGGAAGCTTTGACTATTACCGAAAAAGGGCCAAGGATCTGTTCGGCTTTTATCCTATTGACTACACAAGTGGTGTGGGGCCGACCATGGTAAGGAATATTGCATCGATGGAGGGGCATGGCATCGATCTGAGACTTGAGAGCCGTAACCTTGTGGGAAATGGCCTCCAATGGGGTACCATCATAAATTTCAGCACCAATCGGGACAAGGTAACGGATTATTATGACGTCTCAACGAAAGGCGGAGACTATATAGGGACCGGAACAATTACCGGCTTGGTGGGTAAACCGGTCTACTCGGTCTTTTCGTACCGATATGGAGGACTGGATCAGCAGGGAAATCCATTAGGTTATCTCAACAACGATTTTTCTACGGATTACGTGGAGCTCACGGGGAACGGCAGTAGTCTGACGGACTTGCGATATCACGGCTCCGCACTGCCTACAGTATTTGGAAATTTTACCAATCGGTTAAGCTACAACAGGTTGAGTCTGGAAGTCGCACTTGCCTATAAGTTTGGTTATTACTTCAGACGCAGCAGTATACAGTATACTAATTTGGTGGGCAGCGGACGCGGTCATTCGGACTATTCTCTGCGCTGGCAAAATACGGGAGATGAGATGCATACTAATGTACCTTCATTCCAATACCCGGTTAATGATAGTCGGAGTTTGTTCTATCAACTTTCGGAAGTACTGGTGGAGCCGGCAGACCACTTACGCCTACAATATGTTTCCCTAAGCTACCAATTGGAAAACAAATTCAAGAATTTAGGTATCCGAGATATGCGCATCATGCTAAACGCAAGCAATTTGGGTTTGTTGTGGACGTCCAATAAGAAAGATCTCGATCCCGATTATGACAATGTGCTGCAGCCATCAAAAGCGTACGCGCTGGCACTTCAATTTAAATTTTAGATATATGAACAATAGAATAAAGTATTTTGCTGCCACTTTGGTCATAATAGCCATGACAGGCTGTGAAAAGTTTCTGGAGGAAAAGCCTGATCAGAAACTTGCTACAATAACCACTATCAGGGACATGCAGGCCGTATTGGACGATTATGCTACGCTTAACTATACCGACCCGGCAATGGGTGAGGTGTGTGGTGACAACTACTATATGACCGATGTTGTTTTTAACGCGCGTGACGAGTACGATAGAAATCTATATGTTTGGGCATCTGCAAATATATTTAAGCCACAATACAATGCTTGGACAAACATCTATGCGCAGGTTAATGTGGCCAATAACATTCTGCAAGCTGTCGCGGATAATTCTACTATCATCAACGACAATGATGCTCTTGCAGGAATTTCGGCTCAGGCGTATTTTTTCAGGGGCAGGGCTTTTTTCAATGCACTTGGGGTTTGGAGCATGCCATATAACAAGGCTACGGCCGAAACATTGCCAGGTATCCCTCTTCGGTTGAATGCCGATTTCAACGAGCCATCTACCCGTCAAAGTATCGCCGATGGTTATGATCAGGTGCTTGCCGATCTGAAGAAGAGCGCTCAGTTTTTACCGGATGTTGTTCCTTCCCCTACCAGACCTTCTAAGGCTGCGGCTTATGGAATGCTGTCCCGTGTATATCTGCAAATGAGGGATTATATTGCAGCAGGGGAATATGCAGATAGTTGTTTACGGTTCCAGCATCGTCTATTGGATTACAATACACTTACAATCACTGTCAATTTCCCGTTGCCTCATCTAAACGAGGAGGTGATCTTCGAGAGCAGGGTGGCAACGGTAGGACCTATTGTACAGAGTAGGGCACTCATTAATCCTGTGCTATATGATATGTACCATACAGATGACTTACGTAAGTTGGCATTTTTTCGCGCCAGCGGCACTTCCTATATTTTTAAAGGTAGTTATCAGGCTGGAGCGACTCTGTTCAATGGTATTACTACGGCCGAAATGCTGCTGACACGAGCCGAATGCAAAGCAAGGGATGGAAAGGTTAATGAAGCCTTAGATGATCTTAACCTTCTTTTGCAGTATAGGTACCGTACAGGTACATTTGTTCCGACATTGGCAACTTCATCCCTCGAAGCGTTGGAAATAATTAAAGACGAGCGACGGAAAGAATTGGCATTCAGAAGTATGAGATGGCTGGATATTAAACGTTATAATGAGGAGGGGGATGGCATTACGCTCAGCAGGACAATAGATGGAAAGGTCTATAAACTTGAGCCACAGAGCAAGGGTTATGCTCTGCCAATCCCAGAGGATGTAATTGCGCTTAGTGGCATGCAGCAAAATGAACGCTGATAAATCGATTGCCAAGAAATTACACGATTAAAGTGGTGTCCAAAAAATACGGACACCACAATTTTTCTACATATCACAACATCGCTTTAAGTACATGCTTAGAGTTAAACATCTCTCTTCTTAGAAAGCCCAAGCAAAATAGCACTTTTAGTTTGATTTGGTATGTAAAGCGGCAGCCGTTACAGCAGCCTCATTAGGAAAGTTGGTTGACAAATATGTGTTTAGTTTTGCTTGGGTATCTATACTTTCGTCAACCTGTATTACACAAGGCATTTCCTCCCCATCATCACAACCAGGTGCACTTGGATTAGTAATTTGAGTATAATTAAACCCAGATCTAGCACCGACTTGGGTGTTGAGATCATATCTCCAATATGTAAAAGTTGCTTTTTTTGCTTTAAAAGCACTTACACTAAACATAAGGCCGAACGCTAATCCAAGCGCCACAAGGCCAAACATTAATTTCTTTAGATTTTTCACGTAATTGATCTTAAAGTTAGATTTTATAGTAGCGTAGACAAAGGACAACTTTATTTTCACATACTATTTTTTAGGGTTGTCTTTTAGCAGACCTCGCTGAAGACCATTGTATCCAGATACGTTGGCTTTCATTTCCCGGATAGTTCTTGCGGCTATCCGGGTATATCGTAAATACCGTAAATTTACGTCGGTGGACAATTCTTCTAGAAACTCTCTTCTGGGCTAAGGCAATCCGACAAGGTGATTTTTCCTGTTTGATGACTTTCATCACCAAGGTAATGACCATGGATATCCGCAAGAACAGGACATGCAGCTCCATCCATAGGGATCGGTACAGATTCTCCATTCGATGGGGGAAACCTGTCTTTTTTTCTTTCGCTGTGCCTTTACTGTCCATTGCATTCATTTTTAACATTGACCATTTGCCTACTGTTCAGCAGGGCGGCCTTGGCCCCACCTGCCCGATTAGGCTTGTCTGCACTTTATCGATGTAACCCTCGTCCCTGTGTCCCGACATCCGAACTTGTCCAGATGCGTATCGGCGGATATAAATAGCTGGTCTCACTGCCTTTTGCTACCCTGTCTGGAACTCTGCCATCGGGAAAGATGGTGTGGAGCCCGATACGCCTGCCATATCTTGAATCTCTCGAAGGAGAAAAATTGTTCAAGCTTACTTAACAAAGTTCAACATCGTTTTTGATGTAGAGGTAGAAAAAAACTTACCAAAAAGCATTGTTTTTTATGAAAAATAGGGGCAAAAAAGTAAGTTTTTTTCGGGTCGAGGATCTGTTGTTTATTGAAAATGACTTTAAAAGTACGTTAAATACACTCTGAAGGCGGAAAACCAAAGAATTTCTTGAACTGTATGCCAAAACTCCTGAAATCTGCGTATCCGACCAGCTGCCAGACTTCTGTTGGAGAGGAACTTTTTGAGAGAAGCAACTGCTTGGCCATTTGCATGCGTAACTGGATCAGATAGTTGTGCGGTGTGATCCCAAACTCGGCCTTGAAGGTTTCGATCAGTGTTTTTTCCGTAATGTTGAACCTATCCATCAATACTTTATTTGTCAGATCGGGACTCCTATAATTTAGATCCAGATATTCTTTTATAAGGTAGGGACGGGCAGACATTTTTTTCTCGACAGCAAGCTGATAATGATACAGCACTCTTTTTGAATCGCGCAACAGGGCGGCTTCAAGATCCTTGTCCTTTAACTCTGTCCTTCCAAGAAGCTTATCGAGACTTCGCTCCATCCCCTTTTCGATCCGGCAGGACGGCATGTGCCCGAATGGCAGGTTATCTTGTCCCATCTGATCTAGGAATGGCTCCAGTCTCGGATATTTCCCGATGTTCTTTGTCACCCATTCATTTCTGGGGATGATATAGCAGAGGCGGTGTCTTCCTGCCGGTAAGCTGAACGAATACAGTCCTTGCCGGTTGTACGTGGCATAGCAGACGTCTCCTTTTGCTTCGGCAATGTATTCTCCATCGTGTTTATGGAATTGGATATTCCCTTCCAACATCATAAAGAGGAACAGACTGGTATCCTCCATCAGGTAATCTGCCTGCAGGTCGGAGTGTATATCAACCTCGATTACTTCAAGAAAGAAAAGGAAATGGCTGTAATACTGGCTGATGATTATACCTTCTTTGACATCTATTCGTTCTGCCTTCGCATACGGCAAATAGTGCCTAGTCCACCGGGGGACGTTTCCGGTGATGTCTGTCACAACGGCGTGTGATCTGAACATATATTTTACGGTCCTGCGCATGGTTCGCAAGCTTTTTCATACAAGAATAAATGCCTTGAAATGTGATCTTCATATTAATCTACTATCAAAGTTACGATTTGAGACGCTTAAATGAAACCTCATGGTTTATAAATCACTAGGCTAGCCTGCAAATAAAGGTTATTTTAAAGTTTTTTCGATGAACCGAGGTTCTTCTGCAATATACTTGTACCTGTTCCGGATTAGGCAAGTATATGTACGCAGACTTCACAGGAATGAATGATTTTTAAAATCATACTGTTGTATCTCCAGTATAATTTAATCAGCTTTGTATGGAAAAGAAAGCATACCAATTTTTACAATGGAGATCTTCAAAAGAATTTTTAGGGCTTTGCTTACGAAAGATAAATCAGAGCGACACAAGCTGCAGATCAAAGAGCAGGATCTCAAGGACTTGGAATTCCTTGCCCAGAAATCGAGTTATTTTATCGAAAAACAGGTGGAGAGTTACCGGAACAAAATCGCGATTTCCGCTACGGTTATCACCGTTATAGTAATCTTTATCCCATTTTTTATAAGTGGTCTCCAGAACAGTGCGCTTTGGATAAAGCTGGTTTCAATCCTACCTTTGGCGGGACTGACGATCTGTTTAGTAAATTTCGTCAAGGTGCTCAAAACGAAATCTCTGGATTTTGGTTTTCACACGGATAAATTCGACAGCTTGGTCAATAAAAAATATGAAGAAATTCTGTTACATGAGATCGGAGCAAATAAATCCTCATTTGAAGATAATTCGATAAAAATAAAAAAGATTGACAAGGTCTTTCATTTTAATATTAAATTTACCTTGGTCAATATTATAGCATCAACAATCATATTAATAATCACTAATCTTTTCAGTATGAGCAATAATGAAAACGAGACAAATCAACCTGCGGAACCGGTTAGGGTCGTTCCTACAGTAGATCCCGGAGAACGTACGAATCTAACAGACACGGCTCCGAAAATGCATCTGGTCGTTCCAGATTCTTCTGGTAAAAAGACGGAACAGAAATAGAGCACCTTCATAAAGTTAACGGTCAGACTATAGAAGGTCTGACCGTTAACTTTGTGTTTTCAAATAATTATAAAGACTTTGTGAAGCCGTTGCCCAATTTTAAGCGCTTTTCTAACTTGCCCATATCACTTGCTACTCGTGTATCCAACAGTTTGGCGTAGTGTTGGGTGGTCTTGATGTCCGTGTGACCGAGCATCTTGGATACTGATTCAATCGGCACATCATTGGATAAGGTGATCGTTGTGGCAAAAGTATGCCTAGCCATGTGGAAGGTCAGCTTTTTGGTGATGCCACATAAGTCAGCTATCTCCTTAAGGTAACTGTTCATCTTTTGGTTACTGAGGACGGGGAGCAGCCTGCCTTTGGAAACACAGGGTGGATAATCACTATAGCGTGAAAGGATTTCCAGTGCCTTTGGCAATAGGGGGATATTCGAAGCCGTCTCCGTTTTCTCCCGGTTGGTGAATATCCAGAGTTTTCCTCCAAAACCTCTTCCTATATCGACATCGGAAAGTTTTTTGACATCGGCGTAGGACAACCCCGTGTAGCAACAGAACACAAAGATGTCACGCACATGTGCAAGTCTGGGAATCGCAAACAGCTTGCGTTCGATACGTTCCAGCTCATCCTCGGTCAAAAATTCTTTTTCTTTCGCTTTGGCAGAATTCTTATAGAATGCAAAGGGATCTTCTGTAATCCATTTGTGCGCTATACAAAGTCTAACGATCTTCCGCAGGTGCTTTATGTACTTGGCAGCAGATACTTCCGAACAGCCGAGTGCAGAGCGAAGGAAAAATTCATAACCGACAACAAAGCCATGATCCATTTTTCTTACCTCGATATCCTTCAAGTCAAGATTTTCGTTTAGATAATTTGCGATATGTGAAAGGGAAGTGTTGTAACCCTTCAGTGTATTGGGCTTAAACCCGTTTCCCAACAGCGCTTTCATCTGCTCGTTGTGTTCAAGAAAAACAGCAAGCAATGATTTTCTCGGGACATCCTTTCCGAGGTATTTCTGTTTCAGCGATTCAGCGGAGATGTCCTCCCCGCTTTTGGTCATCTGGAGATGAATATCCGCCACTTTGTGTTCGAGGGTGTCCAGATAAGCGTTCAGGGTTTTGACATCCTCTTTGGTTCCCTTCGCACGGTTTGCCTTTGATATCCACTTTGCAGGATCGCATTCCCGTCCTGTGGATAGCTCCTTCGGTATTCCGTCTACGGTAATACGCATGTAGATCGGCTTGGGGCCGTTTACGTAATTTTTTGGTTTCTTCAGGTAGAAGAGCAAGGAATAATTTGTACTCATGACAGTATCATTTAAGTAAAGCAAAATTAGCCTTGCAGCCGAACGAAATCAAGATGTTCATTTTTTAAACAAGCTGTTAAACAGCGAGTTAAAACCTTTCCAGTGAGTAGGATAGATTAAAAAAATGACTCACCGAATGACTCACTTTTTTATTGGGAAAAGTTGAAAGATTTGTAGATACCGATAAAACAAAAAAGCCTGCAAACATTTGATTTGCAAGCTTTTGGTATGTTTTGACTTTTAAGTCTGTAGCCCGTAGGGGAATCGAACCCCTGTTTCAAGAATGAAAATCTTGCGTCCTAACCCCTAGACGAACGGGCCGATTTGTGTTTCGGTGTGCAAATATAGAATTTCCTTTATTATTCCCAAAATTTTTTATCAAAAAAATCCTAAATAATTCTTTTAAGGGTATTTTTTGCTAGATTACAACTATTATGAATCGATTAAAAACTTACCTTACACTGAGTTTGGGACTATGTCTCGGACTTCAGGAATCTTCCGCACAGAAGATCAAAGTAAAATGGGATTTTAGCGCTAACTACCATCCCAGCCAAAATCGGGTATTGCAACTGACCTTGATCAATACCGATAATGTGCCCATCCAATTGGATACCTATGACCTATGGTTCAATTCCATGTATCCCATTGAAGAAATTAACCAAAACAATGCTGAAGAAATTAACCAAAAAAATTACAGGTTCCATAACCGAAATGGTAACCTGTATTCCGTAGACTTTGCAAAGGGAACTCGGATAAATGTGAAAGATTCTATAACACTAGAATACAAGTCCCCTTATCCCATTACCCACACTTCACTGACACCAAATGGGTTTTACCTGGAAAGTAAGTCCAAACCAAGCAAGCACATTGAGATAGGACATCCAGAAGTGATTGCTGCTAAGGTCACCCCACAAGAGGAAAACAATATGTTATCCGCGCTTTATGCACGAAATAGTTTGACCCATAATGGCAAGGCGCAGGCCATTTTACCAACTCCCGCTCATTTGAAAATGGGAAATGGGGCTTTTAGCCCAGGTAAGATACTGGATGTTTCTATCGATGAGGGATTCAATAATTCAGATAAAAAATCCTTTAGCGAATATCTCCGCACTTTCCCAAATCTGGCCCAAATCCAGGCACCCAAAGGTGACCAAGGCAAGCTTAAAATAAGACAGAACAAGGAATTAGGCAAGGAAGCCTATCATTTAAAGGTTTCAACGAATGGGATCGAAATTTCCGCTTCCCATGCGGCCGGCGTTTTTTATGCCGTTCAATCTTTAAGATCCTTATTGAATCCGGAACAATTACAGGGGAAAACAGCCCTTTCCTTTCCTTTTTTGGAAGTTCAGGATGAACCCAGGTTTGCTTATCGGGGGTTCATGATGGATATCGCTCGGAATTTTAAGGATATCCATACCATCAAGAAATACATTGATGTGATGGCTTCCTTGAAGTTGAATAAGTTCCACCTGCATTTTATAGACGATGAGGGTTGGCGATTGGAGATCCCCTCATTGCCAGAATTAACAGAAATAGGATCAAAACGATCCGGAACCTTTAAAGATGGGAATAGCATTCAACCTGCTTATGGATCAGGCTCAAATCCTACCGAAAATGCCTTTCTGACAAAAGAACAATTTCAGGAGCTATTGACTTATGCTGCGGAAAGACATGTAACCATCATTCCGGAAATAGAGACCCCTGGGCATGCCAGAGCAGCCATAAAGGCCATGGAAACACGATACCATCGTTTGATGAAAGCCGGAAAGCAGAAAGAAGCTGAAGAATTCCTGTTGTACGAAGCTACTGATAGTTCCAAATATAGTTCCGCACAATATTGGGACGATAATGTGATGAACCCGGCATTGCCTTCTGTATATCGCTTTATAGACGTGGTATTGGAGGATATCAAGAAGATGTATCAGGAAGTGGGTTTGGAACTGAAACTTGTCTCCCTGGGCGGAGATGAGGTTCCATCGGGATCTTGGGAAGGCTCACCCATCATCAAGCAGCTGATGGCGAAAGAAGGGATGAAATCTGTTTATGAAGTTTGGCCATATTATGTGGAAAAGATAAATGCCATCTGTGCATCAAAGGGAATGAACATTGCGGGATGGGAAGAATTTGGTATGGTCAACCAAGGAAAAGGGATGCAGGTCAATCCTGAACTCAATCATTTGGACATGTACCTAGATGTATGGAACAATGTTATCGGTGGAGGACAGGAAGATTTGGCCTATAGATTGGCCAATGCGGGATATAAGACGGTATTTACCAGTTGTGCAAATTATTATTTGGACATGGTCTGGGATAGGAATTTCAATGAACCGGGCTTAAAATGGGCTTCCATAACCGATCTATACCATGCCTATTCCATGTTGCCAGAAGCATTTTTTGCCAATATGAAATACACACAGACAGGCAAGGATCTGAAAGATGAATATATTGCAGGCAAAGTAAGACTTACCGAGAAGGGGAGGTCCAACTTAGTGGGCATCAAAGCCGCACTGTGGGCAGAAACGGTACTGACTGCGGAGCGTATGGATTACATGTTGTTCCCCCGTTTGTTTGCCATGGCAGAGCGGGCATGGGCCCCAAAACGAAATTGGGAAAATGATAAGGAATTCAATAAATCCGAATTTGATAAAACGTATAATGCTTTTGTGCACAAGGTAGGTAGTAATGAACTTCAGAAATTGGATTTTGCCTTTGGCGGATTTAAGTATCGGCTGCCATCGGTAGGAATAAATGCTGAAAAGGGAACTTTACATGCCAATACGGAATATCCTGGATTTCAGATCTATTATACAGAAGATGGATCGATACCAACAGTTAATAGCCGTCCGTATCCAAAAGGCGGGATTGCATTAAAAGATCATATGATCGTGAAACTGGCAGCCATTGATCAACATGGTAGAAGTGGACGAGTAAGTACCTATACCCGGAATTAAACAAGATTATTAAGATTAACAAGATAAAAAAGGGCAAATCGGTTAGATTCGCCCTTTGCTATTCTATAAATTAAATTTCTAAAATGACTTAAACTTTTCGGTTTCCATTTCTGTGAAGGAAGCTACCTTTTGGTAGGATATGCTGTCGTTTGAGCCTTTGAAAATGGTGGGTAGCACCAAGCCATTTCCGATATCCTTGTAACCATTGACGATATAGCTCTTATTGTCCATATCGATCCGTTTGATCATTCCAGACTCCTCATTGACATATACACTTCCGCTTCCGCCAAGGAAATTGTTAAAGTCTACTTTTTGCAACTTTTCCGCATTGATGATCTTGCTCTCCGAGCCGCCATCCAAGGATGCGGTTGCAATACTCGCCGGTAAGGCTAGGACCTTGAGGTCAATGTTGTATTGTGCTGCTAGTTCTGAAACCAATCCTTTAAAGTCGGTGACAGAAAGTTCTGTGCCGTTTTCGTCGTATAGACGGATTAGTTTCTGGTTCTGAACGTTGAGGATAGCAACAATATTTTCATTATCAAATGTTCCTTCAAACCTGACCAAGTTACTTTGCTTGTCCAATAAAAATTTACGGGTTCCAGTGATGCTGCCAAATTGGCTGTTTCCTGAAACAGTAAACATAATGTACTTTGTTGATTCCCACTTATTTTTACCGCCCGCGCTGTTCCATATCTTATCTACTATGTTCTTGGATTGTGCCTTAGCTAAGTTAGGACATATACTTAGCAGGGTTAGGAATAAGCAGAAATAGTAAGAGGAAACCACACTTAGCTTCCTGGATACTATTAACCTGTGTTTCATATCCTTAGTCAATCAAAAACGATACCATTAATATTTTTTGCCGATTAGGGCCATTTGTATAGCTGTTATGGCTGCTTCTTCGCCTTTATTGCCATGTTTGCCGCCGGAGCGATCGATGGCCTGTTCCAGGTTATCGGTGGTCAGAACTCCGAAAATCACCGGTTTGTTATGCTGTATGCCTACATTTGCCAATCCATTGGCTACCGCCATACAGATAAAATCAAAATGACGGGTTTCTCCTTGGATCACACATCCTAAGGTAATAACAGCATCAATATCTCTTTTTCTCAAGGCGATATCACTTCCTGATATCAGTTCGTAACTTCCAGGAACTTCGATCAGTTCAATGTTCTCTTCTGTGGCACCGTGATCTAGTAATTCTTTATAGGCACCTTTTAATAATGCGCCGGTAATTTGGGCGTTCCATTGTGAAACCACGATTGCAAATTTAAGATTCGCTGCATTTCCTACTTCGATGTGGGAGAAATCAGAAAGGTTTTTTAAACTACTTGACATTTTTGTATAAATAAAAAGGGCTACCATCGGTAGCCCTCAAAGTTAATCAATTTTTTTAGGATTACTGTTTCGCTTGTACACGTGCTAGGAAGCTGTCGATCGTAGTCGACTCGCTGCTTTGCGGATACTCATCTCTAATGCGTTGGTACGTAGATTCTGCGTTTTTGTAATCTTGAAGCTCTTCGTAAACCAGACCCAACTTCTTAAGGAATAATGGGGTAGTATAAACGTTTTTGGATTTATCAGCTGCTTTCTTGTAATAATTAGCGGCTTTATCATAGATCTTTTCTTCAGAATAGGCATCACCCAATAGACCGATAACCAATGGATCTAAGATCTCCGATCCAGTTTCGGTGTACTGCTCTAAATGGTTGATGGCTTCCTTGAAATTCTTTTGTCGTAAATATAGACCACCTAGGTAAGCATTCGCAATGTTTGCTGATTTGGTGTTTGAATATTCGTCAGCGATTTCCTTGAAACCTGGAAATGCACCGTCACCTTCAATCGCTTTCTTTTGCAAAGAATCGATGGTAGCATAGTTTTCAGCATGGTACATCTGGTTTGCTGCTTTCTCTGCACGTGGCGCTAGATATAGTCTTTGGTACCCAATATACAATAGGATCAATACAATGATTCCTGCTACAATAAAGGTGATACTCTTTTCGTTTTCTTGGAAAAATGATTTCTTCGTGCCTGAAGAAACGGTTTGATTATTTTGTGACATTCTTTGTTTTAATAGATTATGGAAGGCAAAAATACACTTTTAAAGAATACTTGCAATAATTATAGAAAAATATTTATTTAATTAAGGGTTAAGGGAAGCCATCTTTTCCTTGTCCAATTGCTCATAGATGGAGTTTTGGCTCAGGAATTCAGGAACGATGACCTTCATCTGACGGACAATATTTAAGTTGTTGTGGCTTTCTAAAGCCTTAGAAAGGTTTAAAACTTCTTCTTTTACCCTGTTGAAATCGTTTCCACGGACCTTGGCGATCATGATCTTCTCATGGTGGGTAGGCAAGGTGTTCTCCAGGTCGTTCAATAATTCTTCATACAATTTTTCGCCAGGACGTAAACCGGTGAATTTGATTTCGATATCCTTGAAAGGAACATAACCGGATAATCGGATCATCTTTTTGGCAAGATCCACGATTTTAACGGATTTCCCCATATCGAACACAAAGATTTCGCCGCCCTGGCCCATATTACCGGCTTCTATAACCAGCTGACAGGCTTCGGGGATGGTCATGAAATAACGGGTGATGTCAGGATGGGTCACCGTAACAGGCCCACCCTTTTCGATCTGATCCCTAAATCTTGGAATAACAGACCCATTTGAGCCCAAAACATTTCCGAACCGCGTGGTAATGAAGCGGGTAGATTTGATGCCGTTCTGCGTGGATAGATATTCGTTTAAGGATTGTACATATTTTTCAGCTATCCGTTTGGTAGCCCCCATGATGTTCGTAGGGTTTACGGCTTTATCTGTAGATACAAAAACGAACTTTTGGATGTCAAATTCCACCGATAGATTGGCCAAAAGATAGGTTCCAAATACATTGGTCTTCACCCCCTCGCTCGGGTGGTTCTCCATCATCGGCACGTGTTTATAAGCAGCCGCATGGTAAACAAAATGTGGTTTAAAGGTTTCAAACAATTGGCGCATTCTTTCCTCGCTGCGGATATCGGCAATAAAGGTATGGTAGATCTGGTTTTTATAGAGGTCCTGAAGGTCCAATTGAAGGTTATGTAAAGGCGACTCGGCCTGATCACATAATATGATCATCTGCGGCTCATATTTACTCAATTGCTTGGATATTTCTGAACCTATAGAGCCTGCGGCACCTGTTACCAACACCCGTTTTCCACGCAACTGATCGAATAGTTTTTCATTGGAAATCTGTATGGGCGCTCTTTCCAACAGGTCTTCGATACGAACCTGTTTGATCTGGGCAGGGGAAAGATCCCCGTTCAATATTTTATTTACAGGAGGTAAAGTCAGTACATTGATGTTCTGCTCCAAAGCGATATCAATGATCATGTTCTTGTTGTCGATATCGATATTGGATGAGGCAATGATCAGTTCATCGATCCCATATTTTTTGATCATCCTTGGGAATTCCTTCGAACTGTAGATCTTTAATCCATCAATGGACTTTCCGATCTTTTCCTCATTATCATCGATGTAAGCTACAATAGTCTTCTCCGATCGGAAATCGTGCTCAAAAGTCCGTTTTACGGCGATCCCCAGATCGCCAGCACCAAAAACAACCGCATTCTTACGTCCGTTTCTTGTTGATTTGGTATATTGGAAGAAGATCTTGATACAAGTACGGTAGGTGGTTAGGCCTGTAAAAGCAAACAGGGCATAGATGATGATCAGGTTGAGCGGGATGTTCACCGGGATTGCTAAAGCGATCAGCAATAATTTGGCAATGAACATGATGATGGCCGTGAAGACGATCGTAGATAAAATCCGGATGGAATCTACCGCAGAGGTATACCTTACGATACCACTGTAGAGTCGAAATACCAGAAACGAAAGGGCAGTCAGGGACATGCAGAATAAGAACTCGATCGAGAAATCGATTTTGGAAAAAGAATCGAGTTGAAAATTATTGTATAGCGTGAATGCGAAAATAAAAGCACATGCTGAAATAGCGATGTCGAAACTAAAGATTATCCACCGAGGAACAATCTTGATATGATTCAAAGGCTTTAGTAGTTTCATCGTACCTGGTTAGTTTGTAAACTTACGATTTATTGTTTCTAATATGTGATTAATTGTCAAATATAATCCTTTATGGCTGTTTAATTGAAATAATATTATGTATTTTTAGCATAACTTATTTTTTGTGTAAAATGATGAATGTGTCCAAATTAGCGCAACAGGGTGTGTTACAGCCTCAAGAAGCGCTGTTAAGTAGCGGGAAGAAAAGGGGACAATTGGCCATAGGAATTCCAAAAGAACATACTTTTCAAGAAAACAGGATCGCACTAACGCCATTATCCGTAGGTTTATTGGTGGAAAATGGGCACCGGGTAATCCTGGAGAGTGGTGCTGGGAATGCCTCCAATTTTTTAGACCACCACTACAGTGAACAGGGTGCACAGATCGTACATGATAAAAAAGAAGTTTTCCAGGCCGATATCATTATCAAAATATCCAGTCCTACACTCAAGGAAGTGGAATTGATGAAAACCAGACAGGTGCTTTTCAGTTCGCAGCAGCCATCCCTTATGTCATTGGAAGTTTTGAAGGCTTTGATGAAGAAACAAGTTACCTCCTTATCCTTTGAATATCTGCAGGACGAAGGGGGGCATCTTTCGGTTGTCCGCGCCATGAGTGAAATTGTGGGTGCGACTTCTGTTCTGATAGCAGCAGAATATCTTTCGAATGTTTTTGATGGTAAGGGCCTGATGTTGGGTGGTGTTACGGGTGTTCCTCCTACCGAAATGGTCATTATCGGGGCTGGTACGGTTGGGGAATTTGCCGCAAGAACAGCCATTGCATTAGGAGCTCAGGTAAAGGTTTTTGATAGTTCGGTATACCGGCTTCGCCGGTTGCAGAGCAATGTGGGGAGCCGTGTCTTTACTTCGATCATCCAACCTATTGTGTTGAACAAGGCCGTGAAATCCTGCGATGTGGTTATAGGGGCCGTGCGGGCAAAGAACGGGCGTACGCCATGCCTGATTTCGGAAGATACGGTATCCAAAATGAAACCCAATTCGGTGTTGATCGATGTTAGTATCGATCAAGGGGGCTGTTTTGAAACATCAGAAGTGACCAATCATGGTAAGCCTGTATTTAAGAAATACGATGTGATCCATTATTGTGTTCCGAA
Source organism: Sphingobacterium sp. 1.A.4 (assembly GCF_002734245.1). Classification (NCBI taxonomy): domain Bacteria; kingdom Pseudomonadati; phylum Bacteroidota; class Sphingobacteriia; order Sphingobacteriales; family Sphingobacteriaceae; genus Sphingobacterium; species Sphingobacterium sp. 1.A.4. The sequence goes on along the minus strand of NZ_PEAZ01000052.1, from coordinate 51,209 downwards.
TATTGCTTCCCGGGTGGCTCGAACGGCGACTTATGCTCTAACGAATATCTTTACGCCCATTCTGTTGGAGATCGGTGAAGCAGGAGGAATGAACAATATGATCTGGGCAAATCAAGGCATCAGAAGTGCCATTTATTTGTACCATGGCAACCTAACCAACAAGGATATGAGCGAAAAATTCAATCTACCTTGTAAGGATCTGAATCTGATTGTCATGGCCAATCTGTAAATAAAGCCAATCCTAAACCTATGAAAAAAATAATGTTGATCGTATTTACCGTGATTAGTTTGCAAATTAATGCCCAAGAGACTGGGGTTAAAAGTTATTTATATGGTGATCAAGAGATTCCGGATGCTGCTAAGCCTATTTCCGAAATGGAAGAAGCAGATAAGCCAAAGCTCTATGCCCATCTGGCCACATCGAATGTAAAAGATGACTTGGTGTTCTTGATCATTCCTGGAGGAGGTTATGCGCGGGTTGCTATTGGTCATGAAGGCCATGATGTGGCAAAAAGGCTAAATAGCTTAGGATATCATGCCTATGTGCTGGATTATCGTTTGCCTAAGGTAGAAACCATGAAAGATAAGCGCTTTGGTCCACTACAGGATGCACAAATGGCGATGCAAAGGATACGGAGAGAAAACAAAGGGAAAAAGATAGTGGTGATTGGATTTTCGGCGGGCGGTCATTTGGCGGGAACATTGGCTAATTTTTATGACAAACCGCAAGTAAAAGGCTGGAAAAAGGCTGACCTTCGACCTGATTTCTCCATACTTTGTTACCCCGTGATTTCGATGGAAGATGGAGTAACCCATAAAGGATCTAAGCAGAATCTGATCGGTCCTGTTTCATCGCAGACTGATGTGGAACTTTTTTCATTGGATAAACAGGTCAGCAAAAAGACACCGCCAACATTTCTGATGAGTGCGAAAGATGATCAGGCTGTGCCGATAGAAAATAGTTTGAGGTATCAGGAAAGTTTGAAAAGATTCGCTGTTCCAAATACGCTATATACCTATGAAAAGGGCGGACATGGGTTTGGAATGCATAACAAAACCAGTGATGCCGATTGGTTTGCTGAAATGCTTAAATGGATTTCGGTTCAAAAACATGGTAAGTAGTTACGAGAATATCAATTCTCGTATTTTTTTTAACATCTAACCTTGGGAATTGGATCTGATGAAGGGTAACTTCTTCATTTCCAATGATCAATTCGTTGTAAAATCCACGGAATCGGACCTCCTTTATCCAATAATTGCCATTCAAGTTCAATTCTGTCTGTATATGTTCCTGTTGGATAGCAATGGGATGCTCAGTCTCTATACCTAATATTTTTGCCTCATTGGGCTGTAGGATATTACTTTTAGCCAATAATCGGGCAGTGTAAGGATGATGCGGCCAATTATATAAAGCATGTGGGTCTCCCGCATCGGCAATTTTACCGTTCTTCATCACGATAAGTTTATTGGCCATGGCCAAAACCTCTGCAGGGTCATGGGACACCATTACCAACGTTAGGCCGGTTTCGGCAACGATCTGTTGGATGTCCTGTTGCAATTCGTCACGAAAGGCAGCATCCACCTGGTTGAATGGCTCATCCATAAGCAATACCTCGGGATCATTGATCAATGCTCGACAGATGGCCACCCGTTGTTTTTCGCCGCCACTGAGGTCTGCCACACGTTTTTTTGCCAAATGGTCGATCCTTAATCGCTCCAGTGTTTCCTGGGTTTTGCTCGCCTTTAGAGCAAGGTTGGTATTGGAAAGTTGGGAAGCCACATTATCCCATACTTTGGCATATAGGTTAAGATCATCAAGTCCTTGGGAAACCAATTTCATGGAATCATGTCCTGGGATAAGCTTGTCCTTTCGGGTGGGAACCAACCAACCTCTGTACCTCACTTCGCCACTTGTTGGCTCCAACATACCGTAGATTAGTTTCAATAGGGTACTTTTGCCACTTCCCGATTCCCCGATGATAGCCGTAATCTGTCCTTCCTCAATGCCAAAATGTACATGATCTACCGCTGTAACAGTAATGTTCCCTTCGAAAACACAGGAAAGGTCTTTTCCGTGGATCAAGGGGAGATCCGGTTGTTGAACATCAGAAAATATATATTGACAAGAGTTAGCTTGTTTACCCATAAAAAAATGTCGGACCTTTAGGATCCGACACAAAAATACATTTTACATTTCATTTTTCTTTTTAAAAGCCCAAGGTAATACCGAAAGCAAGGTTTCGTAGGCCTTCCTGATTAGGACTTTTTTCGAACAGGTCGTTCATATAATATTTGGTGAAAAGACCAAAGTTGTCATATCCTATCCTTACAAACGGACCATATTGGAAGGTTTGGAAGTTATAGTTGTCTTTGTATTTCTGTTTACCGAACTCTTCGCTCTTCAAGCGTTGTGTTCCTTTTAATAATACCCCTGTCATGGCGCCAAAGGCAAGTTTCACTCTTTTTCCGCCACTCAATTGACGTGTTCTCAATTCAAAACTCAAAGGCACTCGCAGATAGGTTGAAGTGATCACATTCTTGGAATATTTAGCATCTGGATTCAAATCATCATAAGAGATAGGGGATTGATCCTGTAATAGGAGCACATCGTTTTTCAATCGCCAATAATTCCATTCAAATCCTGCCGAAAGATACATTTTGAAATTGTCATTGAACCTTATACCGAATTGCGCAATATCAAATCCGAAATTGGAGGACTTCTTGTAGCTCATGAATTTATTGTCCTCGGAAAGGGTAAAGCTGCCATCGTCAGACAACCTGGAAAAACCCCAATCTAACCTGGTGAAGGTAATTCCGCCATAAGTTCTTGGGTATTTGGAATCAGCATCGCCATCATCTTCTTGCTCATCCTGGTTTTCGGAATCCTGCTTGCCAATGCTGATGCTTACCTTATCAGAACCTTCTTTTTTCTCTTTCTTATAAACAATCTGTGCAGAACTCATGGATAAACCAAGGATCAAAGTGGCAAAGCTGGCCAGTAAAAATTTAAGTTTCATAGTATTATTTGGTTTTTGTAATCAATTTGGATAAATCTATTTTAATGGTTCCTTCTTCGTCTTCTGAAAACTCAACATCCTTGTTGATGATGTTGATATTATCAGCAACATTGTTCAATAGCCTGACAAATAACCCTTGTTTGGGCTTAGTGGAAGCAATTTCTGTCTTATTCAAAATGGCCTCCGTAGGTTCTGCTGTTAAATTTACCTGAGGAGCCGTTGATTTGGCAGTCAAGGGTTCTGCTTCCCTTGTCAGACTACCCGCTCCATCCAATTCCATTGCTGTATCCATCGGTTGTAATGCCGGTACTTGTACCTGCTGCCTGCTCTCCACTGGAATAACCGCTGCTTTTTTGGGTTGCTCTTTGAGGGCAATTGTTCTGGCATTTGGTTTTGCTTCCTGGAGTACAACTTCTTCCTTGGTAATAGGTGCCTCCAATTTTTCCGCTACCACTTGTTCCGGTTTCGGGGATTCAACTTCTTCCTTGATTTTGGGTAAATATTCCTTTTTCGGATCCACCTGCTCCTCCTTGAACTGGGAAAGCTTAAACGTAAATCCCAAAGCCAATAATAAGGTTGCTGCAATGCTCCATGTTTTCCAAGGAAACATCTTTTTAACCTTTGCAGGCTGTTTCTGATCGAGTGCAGACTCCATCTTTTCCCAAAGGTTTTCTGGAGGCTTTACCTCCAAATCCCTTAGGTTATCCTTAAAGATTTTATCAAATTCTTGATCTTTCATGTATGTTTTCCTCCATTTTTTTCAACTTTTCCTTTAGCCATTGTCGAGCTCGGGAAAGTTGGGATTTCGAAGTGCCTTCTGACATATCCAGCATCTCCGCAATTTCTTTATGATTATAGCCTTCAATAGCATACAGGTTGAATACCGTCCTGTAACCTATGGGTAATTCCTTTATCATGTTGAGTAGGTCTTTGTAGCCCAAACTGTGCATGTCAAAATCAGCCGGTAGTTCATGGTGATCCTCAGAAATGCTGTCTGTGGTTTGGAAAACGGTCTTGTTTTTCCTATAATATTCTATAGCTGAATTCAGCATGACCTTACGTATCCAACCTTCCAAAGAACCTTTACCTTCAAAGTTTTGACCTTTGCTGAACACCTTGATGAAGCCATTCTGTAGGATGTCTTGTGCCGATTCTGCATTTTCAGCAAATCGTAGGCAGACAGCATACATTTTTGGGGCGAAATATTGGTACAATTCCGATTGTGCCTTCCGATTGTTAGATAGGCATTCTTTCCAGGTATGTAATAATTTCGCAGGCTCCAATTGTGTTCGGTTTATAAGTAAGACGCAGCTGAGCCAAGGATGGTTGCGTCAGTATGAAAAAAATATTAAATTAATTGAATGTGACGTCTGAACTGATCGTCAACTTGGATGCTGACCTCGATGGCATCCTCAGGAATAAGGTTGGGGATTTTTTCTGGCCACTCGATAAAACAGTAATCCCCAGAATAAAAATACTCTTCGTAGCCGAGATCATAAGCTTCCTGTTCATCTTTTAACCTGTAAAAATCAAAGTGGTAAACAGGTCCAAGGGCAGAGCTATATTCATTGACAATAGAAAAGGTAGGACTGGAAGTCGCATCTTCCACACCCAATTGCTCACATATGACCTTAATAAAGCTGGTTTTTCCGGCACCCATAGGGGCCTTGAAAATGAACACTCGTTTATCGTTCGCTTGTTGGAGCAGCCATGTTGCCGCTGCTGGTAAATCTTCCAGGTTACTGGCGATAAATTCCATATTATTTTGGGCTATAAGTAATGAATGGGATAATCATTTCCTCGAGGGAGATACCTCCATGCTGAAAAGTCCCGCCGAAATAATTCACAAAATGATTGTAGTTGTTCGGATAGACAAAGTAGGTGTCTTCTTTTGCGAAAACAAAGGAAGAGCTGACATGGATTCTTGGTAATTGCGCCTCCGTTGGATTTTTGATCACAAATACGTCCTTATCCACATAATTCAGGTTTTTACCCTGTTTATACCTCAAATTGGTATTGGTGTTTCGATCACCGATAATCTTACTCGGTTTTCTCACCCGGATGGTTCCATGGTCGGTGGTAATAATAACCCGAACCTGCCGTTGGGAAAGCCATTTCAATACTTCCAATAAAGGTGAATGTTCAAACCAGGATAGGGTGAGCGATCGGTAAGCAGCCTCATCATTGGCAAGCTCCCTGATCATGGCCATATCAGTTCGAGCATGTGACAGCATATCCACAAAATTATAGACAAACACATTCAGGTCGATCTGCATGTGTTTATTAATGTTTTCCAAAACATCTTTACCTTGCTCTAAGGTAATGACCTTGGTGTAGCTATGTTTGATTTCTCTTCGATAAAGTCTTTTGATCTGATCAGATAGGAATACATCTTCATACAGGTTTTTTCCACCCTCATCATCATCATTCTGCCATTCTTTCGGGAAACGTTTTTCCATTTCCAAAGGAGTCAGGCCAGAAAATATAGCATTCCGAGCGTATTGGGTGGCTGTAGGAAGGATACTGAAATAACTATCTTCCTCTTCCACCCGGTAATAATCCGTGAGGACTTCATTGATGACCTTCCATTGATCGTACCGCAGGTTATCAATCAAAAAGAAGAAGGTTGGCTTGTCCGGCTCCATTTTCGGGAACACCTTTTTCTTGAACAATTGGTGGGAAAGGGTGGGGCCCTGCTCCGGATTTTTGATCCAATTCAAATATTCCTTCTCGATGAATTTAGAGAACAATAGGTTGGCTTCAGATTTTTGCATGGTCAAGATTTCATGCATGCCGGCATCCTCTAATTTTTCTAAAGAAAGTTCCCAATACAAGAGTTTTTTATAGGCTTCTACCCATTGTTGATGATCGAGATCCTCATTCATGCGCATTCCCAATTGACGAAAATCCTGCTGATAAGCCATGGAAGTTCGTTCCGATACCAACCGCTTGTTTTCGGTAAACTTTTTAATGGTCAGAAGGATCTGTTTGGGATTTACAGGTTTGATAAGGTAATCATCTATTTTAGCGCCTATCGCTTCTTCCATCAGATGTTCTTCTTCATTTTTGGTGACCAGTACGGTAGGAATGGAAGGGTTGATACCTTTAAGGATATTCAATGTTTCTAAACCGGTAAGTCCCGGCATGTTTTCATCCAGAAATACCAGATCAAAGGGTTCACTCTGGAATGCTTCTACAGCATCCGCGCCGTTGTTCACGGTCTTGACCTTGTAATCCTTTTGTTCCAACAACAAAATATGAGGTTTTAGGAACTCAATTTCATCATCTGCCCAAAGTATGTGTATTTTCTGCATGTATAGTCCTGAGTAATGGAGGCTAATTTACGGATATATGTTTAGAACTAATAAAGAAGATAGTAATTTAAGTAATCATTAAAATTATGTGTTTATAACATATATTACATCTTTTATTGGAATTTTGATGAGATTTGTAACAATTGATCGAGATATGAAAGTTAATTGGGACTATAAAATGCGGTTTTCCTCTCAATTTTGATGGTTTTTGATATAATTTTAACATTTATTAAGTACCATCTGTGTATCTTTGCGCGTATCTTAGCCATAGCGTTCGATGAAAACTCATGGTAAATGGCTAATACTTAATCACTTTAAAGCAGATTGAACAAGAAAAAAATAATAAATGATCCAGTTTACGGTTTTGTGACAATACCGTCGGGGTTCATTTACGACCTAATCCAGCACCCTTTTATTCAGCGATTACGCTATATTAAGCAAGTCTCGATGACCCATTTAGTATACCCTGGCGCATTGCACACCCGATTTCAACATGTTATCGGCGCCATGCACCTGATGGGATTGGCGATCGAAACCTTGCGGGGAAAAGATGTTCAGATCTCTGAAGAGGAAGAAGAAGCTGTTTTGGCCGCTATTTTACTGCATGATGTTGGTCATGGCCCATTCTCTCATTCCTTAGAACATACTTTAGTGGAAGGGGTATCGCATGAATTGATCTCCTCCTTATTGATGGATAAGTTGAATATCGAGTTTTCAGGACGTTTGGATCTGGCCATCACCATCTTCAAGGACCAATACCATCGTCGGTTTCTGCACCAATTGGTCTCTAGTCAATTGGATACGGATCGGATGGATTATCTGAACCGGGATAGTTTTTTTACCGGTGTGTCGGAGGGCGTCATCTCTTTTGATCGGATCATCAAAATGCTGAATGTAAAGGATGATGAATTGGTGGTTGAAGTAAAGGGAATCTATTCGGTAGAGAAATTTTTGATTGCCAGGAGGTTGATGTATTGGCAGGTCTATCTGCATAAGACGGTCATTGCAGCAGAACAGATGCTGATAAAAGCTTTGGCTAGAGCTAAAGAGTTAAGCAACAGGGGCGAGAAGCTTTTTGCAAGCCCTGCATTGCAACATTTTTTACTGAATCGCATCAACAAGGAAACTTTTCTGTTGGATGAGTCGCATTTAACATGGTTCACTCGTTTAGACGACACTGACATCATGTCTGCCATAAAATCTTGGGCCGATCATCCGGATTTGATTTTGAGTAAGTTGTGTGGTAAAATAATTCGTAGGGAACTATTCAGAACGGAGATGAGCAATGAACCTTTTTCTGAATCCTATCTGGAAGAGTTGAGAGAGCGGGTAGCAGAGAAATTTGGTCTTTCTGCTCAAGAAGTTGGTTATTTTGTGTATGATCAGGTAGTGGGGAATAGTGCCTATGATTCATCGACCGGTAAGATATGTGTGTTGGATAAGCATGGCGAGCTGAAGGATATTGCGGAAGCCTCGGATTTATCCAATATTGAAGCACTGACAAAACGGGTAAATAAATATGCCGTAACCTATCCAAAAGAAATCGGATATATAACACAGCACCAACATACAATTATTAACATATAACTTTAGTATTTTTTAATGCAATTTACCGCAGAACAAATAGCAAATTTACTCCAAGGTACTGTAGAAGGTAACTCAGAGGTGGTTGTTGACCAGCTATCCAAGATAGAAGAGTCAGGACCATCAAGTTTGACCTTTCTATCAAACCCCAAGTACGAGCAATTTATCTACCAGATCGAAGCAGGGGTTATCGTGGTGAACGAGGATTTAATCCTTCAAAAGCCAGTAAAATCAACTTTAATCCGTGTCAAAAATGCCTATTCGGCTTTTACCGAATTATTAAAATTATACGATCAACTGTTGAATGACCGCTCGGGGATTGAAGACAATGTGTTCATTCATGAAACGGCAAAAATTGGTCAAGATCATTATATAGGTTGTTTCAGCTATATCGGTAAGCAAGTGAAAATTGGTGATCAGGTTAAAATCTATCCCCAGGTTTATATTGGGGATAATGTAGAGATTGCCGATGGTACGGTGATTTACCCTGGCGTAAAAATATATAGGGATTGTAAGATTGGCAAACAGGTCATTATTCATGCAGGGGCAATTATTGGTAGCGATGGCTTCGGATTTGCACCTCAGGAAGATGGTTCTTATGCCAAGATTCCGCAGATTGGAAATGTGATCGTGGAAGATGCGGTGGAGATCGGTTCCAATACGGTGATTGATCGGGCAACCTTAGGATCCACGATTATCCGTAAAGGGGTTAAACTGGACAACCTGATTCAGATTGCCCATAATGTAGAAATTGGAGAAAACACGGTTATTGCTGCACAAACAGGGATTTCGGGAAGCACAAAAATTGCTGAACAAGTGGTTCTTGGCGGACAGGTAGGTGTTGTAGGGCATATCAGCATTGCGAAAGGCACCCAGGTACAGGCGCAATCCGGAGTGAACAAATCCTTGAAAGAAGAGAATAAGAAATGGGGTGGTAGTCCTGCCTTTCCTTACAATAATGAGCTGAGATCGCAGGTATTGTATGCAAAGCTTCCGGAAATGGAAAAGCGCATTGCAGAGCTTGAAAGGCAATTAAAAGACAAAAATAATAGCTAACTTTACCCGATATTTTTTGCAATAACACGAATGTTAGATATGAATGTAAAACAAAGAACCATTAAATCTGATGTAAAATTTTCAGGAGTCGGCCTTCATACTGGTAAGCAGGTGAACGTCACGTTGAGACCCGCTCCAGAGAACCATTGGTACAAATTCAAACGTATAGATTTAGATGGTCAACCGATCGTTAGTGTAGATGCTGACAATGTTAGCAACACGGCTAGAGGTACTACCATAACCCAAAATGGCGCTTCTGTAAGTACAATTGAACATTTGATGGCTGCTTTGGTCGGTTTACAATTAGATAACGTTTTGATCGAGATTGATGCTCCTGAGGTTCCTATTCTTGATGGTAGCTCTGCTATATTTATCGACGGCATCCAAGAGGTTGGTTTCGTGGATCAAGATGCAGACCGTGATTTCTTTGAGGTAACAGATAACATTCATTATTCGGATGCAGATAATAAAGTGGAAATCGTGGCTATGCCGGTTGATGGGTACCGCATCACCTGTATGATCGATTTTAATTCGCCTGTATTGGGAAGCCAACATGCTTCAATCACCAATATCGATGAATTCAGCAAGGAAATTGCAAGTTCCCGCACATTCTGCTTCTTACATGAACTGGAAGCATTGGTAAGCCAGAACCTGATCAAAGGAGGCGATCTGTCAAATGCCATTGTTATTGTGGATAAGGAAGTGGATGAAAATGAATTGGATAAATTGCAAGGCTTATTCCACAAACGCGTGGAAGTAGCGCAAGAGGGGATTTTGAACAATATTTCCCTTCGCCATCAGAATGAGCCTGCAAGACATAAACTATTGGACATGATCGGTGATTTGGCCCTTGTAGGAAAACCTATTAAAGGCCATATCATGGCTGCCCGTCCGGGGCATGCGGCAAATGTGGCCTTTGCAAAACGCATTAAGGCACAGATCAAACGCGAAAAAAACAAAAAAGGAGCAAAAGTATATGACCTAAATGCTCCTCCAGTATACGACACTGTTCAGATCATGAACATATTGCCGCATCGTCAACCATTTTTGATGATTGACAAGATTTTGGAATTGTCGGAAACACATGTGGTAGGCCTAAAGAATGTGACCATGAATGAAGATCTTTTCATGGGCCATTTTCCAGGAGCACCCTTATTTCCAGGTGTACTTCAGATTGAGGCAATGGCACAAACAGGTGGAATACTTGTCTTAAATACTGTTCCTGACCCAGAGAACTGGTTGACCCTATTCTTGAAGATTGAAAACGCAAGGTTCAAAAATCAAGTTGTACCAGGTGATACCGTGATTTTCAGTTGTGAACTGTTGGAACCTATCCGTCGTGGAATTGCACGCATGAAAGGCGTAGGCATGGTGGGAGATAAAGTAGTGAGTGAGGCGGAGTTGATGGCTCAGATAGTCAAGGTCAAGGAAAATTAATAGAACGAATGATACAACCCTTATCATATATACATCCTGAGGCAAAAATAGCACAGAATGTTGTTGTAGAGCCCTTTACTACGATCCATAAGGATGTGGAAATTGGGGAAGGAACCTGGATTGGTTCCAATGTGACCATTATGAATGGTGCCAGGATTGGCAAGAACTGCCGGATCTTTCCTGGAGCAGTCATTTCGGGAGAACCTCAGGATCTGAAGTTCGAAGGCGAGGTCACGACTACGGAAATTGGTGATAATACGACCATCCGGGAATGTGTGACCATCAACCGTGGTACCAAAGACCGTTATAAAACGGTGATCGGTAAAAACTGCCTAATCCAAGCATATAGCCATATTGCACACGATTGCTTTATCGGAGATAATTGTATCTTTTCAAACTCAAGTACCTTGGCTGGACATATTACGGTAGGAGACTACGTGGTATTGGCTGGTATGGTGGCGGTTCATCAATTCTGTAAAATTGGATCCCATGCATTTGTTACCGGTGGTACACTGGTTAGAAAGGATGTTCCTCCTTATATCAAGGCGGCACGTGAACCTATTTCCTATGCAGGTATTAATTCCGTAGGATTGCGAAGGAGAGGTTTCAGTAATGAACAGATCAATGAGATCCAAAATATTTATCGCGTGTTGTTTGTTCAACATAGTAACCTAGGTAAAGCATTGGACATCGTTGAAGCAGAATTTGAGGCGACAGAATTAAGGGACGAGATTTTAGGTTTTGTTCGGGCTTCTAACCGAGGTGTAGTGAAAGGCTTTGGCCAAGGTAGAGCAAGTATATAAAATTTAATTCATTGGATATTTGAAGATAATTTTACAAGATATCGGAAGAAGGTATAATAGAGAATGGATATTTCGCCATCTCGATTATACCTTTTCTTTTGGGAACAGCTATGCCATCCTAGGGCCGAATGGATCCGGAAAATCTACGCTGCTGAAAGTACTTACTGGCTCCTTGACGCCAAGTGAAGGGACGATTCAATACGAGTGGAACAATAAGGCTACTGAAATAGAGCAATCCTATCAATATATCAGTGTAGCTGCACCCTATGTAGAATTGATAGAGGAGTTTAGCTTGAACGAATTGATCGATTTTCATTTTAAATTCAAAGCTTTCCGATCGGGTTACACCAAAGAATTGATCAAATCCAAACTACAATTTGCGGATACGGTTTTTCAAAAAGAAATCCGACATTTTTCATCAGGAATGAAGCAACGCGTTAAACTTGTTTTGGCCTGTTGCTCGGACAGTAAAATACTTTTTCTGGATGAACCCACCAGTAATCTGGATAAATCGGGTGAAAAATGGTATTTGGAACTGGTGGAAGACACCAAATCCGATAGGATTGTAATAATTGGGTCAAACCAAGAACATGAATATGGCTTTTGTAATGAATTTGTGGAAATTCTGAATTACAAATAGTCTTATAATCATTGTTTTTATTATTTTTGCAGGGAATAAGAAATAAAATATGTCAAAAGCTTCAGAGGTAAAAAGTGGAAATATTCTTCGCTTCAATGGTGAGTTAGTTGCCGTAGAAGAATATATTCACCGTACTCCAGGTAACTTACGTGCCTTCTACCAAGCTAGAATGCGTAATGTGAAGACTGGGAAATTAGTAGAATATAGATTTAGAACAGACGAAGAGGTTGAAATTGCTCGTGTAGAAACGAACGATTACAACTATTTATATGATGATGGCGAATTTTTCGTGGTTATGGACAACAGCACCTACGAACAATTCAATATTCCAAAACAGTTGTTTGGTGATTCCGCTCGCTTCTTGAAAGAGGGCATGAATGTGATTGTAGCTTTCGAGAGCGAAGAGCCGATCATGGGCCAGATTCCAGCAAGTGTGGAGTTAGAGATTACTTACACCGAGCCAGCTGTTAAAGGCGATACATCTACGAATGCATTGAAGAATGCTACAGTAGAGACCGGTGTTGAAATTAAAGTTCCTTTGTTCATCAATCAAGGTGACAAGGTACGTGTAGATACGCGTTCTGGTGATTACATCGAACGTGTAAAATAAAGACTTAGGTTTAGGTTGATTATTCGGTCTTGTTAGCCCCCAAAGCTTCAAGGCCGTTTTCATTTAGAGCGATGTTAAAAGCAGATCTTCGGAAGACATATAAAAACAGAAGGAATGAACTGAGTTTAGAAGAAGTTTTTTCCTTGGATGCTCAGCTTTTTGAACAGCTTATCCAGTATGATTGGTCCGGAATCAAATATTTACATTGTTATCTTTCCATTGAGAAGTTCAAGGAATACCATACCCTGCCATTTATCGAGTGGATCTGGGCTAACCATCCTGAAATTACGATAGTGGTTTCCAAATCAGATTTTCTGAGCAATGAGCTAAGGCATTTTACCTTCTATCGGGATACGCCGTTGGAATTGAATGCTTATGGGATCCCTGAGCCCGTAATATCCGAACAAATCGCGCCTTTTAAAATGGATGCGGTCCTTACACCTTTATTGGTCGTGGATAAAGAGGGAAATCGGGTGGGCTATGGAAAAGGTTTCTATGATCGGTTCTTTGCCTCCTGTAAGCCAGGTGTAAAAAAGCTCGGTGTTTCCTATTTTGAACCTGTCGAAAAGGTAAGTGATGTGAACGAATGGGATGTTCCCATGGATGTAGTTTTTACCCCTTTGGATACTTATTACCTAAAGTAACCGTTATAATAGGGAGCGGCCTGTAAAATATTTAAAGAAAGTGATGTCTAAAAAGCATAGAGAATCTATTTTCGTTATTTACTCCTTAACCTTTTCAGAAGCTCGATTTTCGTTGGCTTTTTAGACATAACCTTTCTTACTAGCTATTCCTTTTATTTATATAGAATCCTGAATTTGATGGTGTTATCAATCTGCTTTAATTGTTTCAGCATCTTTTTATCATATTCAGCATCGATATCGGTAACTGCATAGCCTATTTCCCCTCTTGTCATCAGGAATTGAGAAAAGATATTGATGTTGTTTTCCGCATACACATTATTGATCTGTGCCATAATTCCTGGTACATTTTTATGGATATGCAACAATCGATGGGCCCTGGTTAGGTTCGGTAGGATCAGATTGGGAAAATTACGACTCTGGTCCGTATCGCCATTATTGATGAAATCAGCCATCCGGCGCGGAATGAATTCCGCATTGCGTTTCTTATTCTTTTTATCATCAAATACCACAATGCCTTTTTCGTTGCAGATCGCTTTGGAAATATGCCCTTTGACATCACCTAAAAAGCCAATTGTTTTTAGCTTATCTGCCCTGGACAGTACATCTTCGGCTATTTTCATATCCTTGCCCAGTAAAAGCATCCCGACATCCTTCACGTATTTTTCTTCTAAGGTATCCTTAATGCGGATAGAAAATCCATCCCTTTTTAGGATATGGGCAGCAATTTCAGGAACATCACCCACGATAAGGCATAGGATGCGGTTTTTAGGATAGGAAATGGCCCTTGGTAGATCATTTACATAGAGGAATTCATCGAAACTCGGGGTGATATGATCCGCCCTATCGGTCACGGATTGACGTGCAATGTTTTCCGTGAAAGCGAAGAACTTCTCGATCAATCCCGATTCCTTCAATTGAAAATCAGAATAGCCATCCCCGATGCCAAAGATGCGGCCATCAATGTTCAACTGTTGCAGTAGTTTTACCTTTCCACCCTCATCTGATAATGGATTGTTCTCATCATAACCAATGATGTTGCCATCCTCATCGAATTTAAAGGTGTTTGCATAGATGTTTTCCTTGCGGATATGGTATTGGCTCACCACAGGTGTTATGAACTCTTTAAAGCCGCCCGAAACGATCCATGCGGTATCAGCATTTTCTTTGAAGAACTCCTTGTTACGGCTGAAAGATTTGGATACTTTCTTTTTTAAATGAGTGATGAGTTTGTCCAAATGGCTGCGATTGGCTTGGAGCAATTTTACCCGACCTGCAAGGCTCTCCCTAAAAGATATCTTACCATCCATGGCCAAATTGGTAAAGCGTTCAATTTCTTGATAGATTTTCTCCTGGTCGGGATGGTCCTCGAGTGAGATTCGTGCTAATTCGTCCAAAGCTTCGACCTGTGTAAATGTGGAGTCGAAGTCGATGATGTAATAATTTTTCACTGTATATGGTTTGTTTAGATTGTTTTAAGCATAATATGCCTGGCAAACTTCATCCACGATCTGATCGACGGATTTGAAGTTGACGCCTAAGGTGTTAATGATCTTCGTATTATCATAAGCTAATTTCTTGGTGGCAGCACGAGCAGTTTCTCGTGTCAATACCGGCTTTTTGCCCTGTAGCAATGCCAGCGCTTTGGATACACGCCATGCAACGGAAAGTAATGTCGGGGTGGCTTTGATGGTCGGAGCAGGTTTATTCATCCTGCTGCTGATTTTCTCCAACAATTCCCGATTACTGATGTTCTCCGCGTTGAGTATGAAGCGTTGACCAGAAATTTCGCTATTCATTAACATCATCATAATTTTCGCAACGTCTTGTACATCCACTACACCAATAGATCCCAAAGGATAGATCTTATTCCCTTTCTTTACAAGTTCAAAAATACTTTTGGACGCATTTTTATCAGTCCCAACACCCATGATCACCGAAGGATTGACAATGACGGCATCTAAGCCCTCCGCAATTCCTCGCCAAACTTCCATTTCACTTTCATATTTAGCAAGCGAATATTTGGACAGATTAGGGGAAAACTCCCATTTGTCGTTCTCTTTTACTGGGTGCCCCTGTTTATTGGTCCCTAATGCAGCAATCGAACTGACATGAACCAGTCGGATTTCGTGATGCAGACAAAGGTTGACGATGTGTTTGGTGCCTTCAATGTTCGTTTGGAACATTTTAGAGGCATCCGATTTGTGGTAGGAGATCACTGCAGCACAATGATAAACTTGGTTTACTTGGGAAACCAATTCTTCTAATGCATAATAATCTGTGATATCGGCATCCACCCATTGGATCAAGGAGGAAGATTTAAGCTGTTCAGGAATGTTGGAGGATTCACGTTTGGTAGCAATAATGCTTTGCCCATCATCAATGAGCCTTTGCAATAAAGTTGAACCTAAAAATCCTGTGCCTCCAGTTACTAAAATCACTTCCTAACTTATTGTTGAAAAATTATGTTAACCAAAAGTAAGCTAATAAATGCATATTTGCTAAATACAATAGGATATTCCCTAGAAAAAATCAGTATTTATAAGATCAATATGTCATTAGCAGATTTTTTATCACCCATTAAGCCAGAAAGCATTGGCGATCCAAGCCAATATTATAATTCACAATTTGGACATACCATCACAAAATATCTCGACAGTTTTCCTGATTTAGAAGAAGAGGAAAGCCGCCCACACATCGCTCTGATCGGTGTGGAAGAGGGCAGAGGTTCGGTAAACAACAATGGAACCCAAAAGGCTGCTGATGCGGTGAGAAAGCATTTCTACGAGCTCTATCAAGGTGATTATAAGATTAAGATTGCTGATCTTGGGAATGTGAAGGCAGGCTCGACCATCAAGGATACCTATGTGGCTGTGAGGTTGTTGTTGGAAGAACTGATGAAAATGGATATCCTACCTATCCTTATCGGTGGAGGGCAAGACTTGACCTATGCGCAGTATACGGCATATGAAAATTTAGAGCAACGTGTTGATGTGGGGATCATAGATTCCAAATTCGATCTGGATCAGGATAATCCGGACAATATGCCATTGAATTCCAATACCTATTTGAACCATATTATTCTGCATCAACCGGATTACCTGTTCAATCTGAGCAATATCGCCTATCAGACTTATTTGGTGAGCAAGGAGTCCATCAATATGTATGATAAATTGTTTTTCAATGCGATCCGTTTGGGTTCATTTTCAGGGAAATTGGATCAGGCAGAGCCCATTATCAGAGCAGCGGATATGATCAGTTTTGATATCGGAGCTATCCGTGCTTCCGAAGCTGGGGGGAATGCCAATGCTGGTCCTAATGGACTGTATGGGGATGAGGCTTGCCAATTGGCGAGGTATGCTGGGATGTCTGATAAATGTACTTCTTTCGGGATCTATGAGTATAATCCAACCTTCGATCCTATGGGGCAGACAGCCATGCTGATTGCACAGATGATCTGGTGTTTCGTAGATGGGTATTATAGCCGCAAGAAAGATGCGCCAATGTATCCAAAATCAAACTATATCATCTATCGCACGACCTTGGAGGCTGATGACTATGAATTGGTGTTTGTGAAGAGCAAGAAGTCGGATCGTTGGTGGATGCAGGTGCCTTATTTTGGTTCAAAATCAGTTAATGAACGGTTTTACCTGGTGCCTTGTAGGTATGAGGATTACCAGATGGCGGTTTCAGGGGAAATGCCTGATCTTTGGTGGAAAACCCATCAGAAGCTGCAATAATAAATCATAAGTTTAATTTATTCTTTCATGGAAATTCTTTATCCAATTGTCCTGATCATATTGGTGGTGATTTGTATTTGGCTTTTTGTCCGGAATTCAAAATCCATATCTTTTGAACAGCATGAAGATCTGAAAAAACAATTTCAGGAAATGCAGATTGCTCATGCCAAGTCAGGCGAGCGGGAGCTGTTGTTGAAGCAGGATTGGGAACGGGTTAATATTTCTTGGAAGGAGGAAATGGATGCGCGTCAAAGTGTTGAGCGTACGTTGGAAGCCACTAATGCTTATTTGCAGGCCCAACAGGATAAATTTGTGGAACAAAAGGAGGAGCTGGAAGCTATAAAATCCCAATTCAATAAAGAATTTCAGTTATTGGCAAACAGCATATTGGAAGAAAAGACCCAACGATTCACGCAACATAACCAAGAGCAGATGAATTTGTTGCTGAATCCGTTAAAGGAAAAGATAAAATCATTTGAGGAGCAGGTTGCCAAGAGCTATCAACAAGAATCTGCGGAGAGGCATGTGCTGAAAGGGGTTGTGGAGCAATTGATGCAGCAAAGTGTGCAGATTCGTGAGGAAGCCAACAATTTGGCCAAGGCATTGAAGGGGGATAATAAAAAGCAGGGCAATTGGGGGGAGATCATTTTAGAACGAGTTCTGGAACGTTCAGGTTTGATCAAGGATCAGGAGTATAAATTGCAGGCCTCTTTGCAGGAAATAGGGGGGAAGAGGTTACAACCTGATGCGATCATTTTCCTACCGGATGAGAAACATTTGGTAGTAGATGCTAAATTATCCATGGTGGCCTACGAGCGCGCGGTAAATGCAGATACGGAGGAGGATAGGATTATTGCTTTAAAACAGCATGTGTCATCCTTGGAAAACCATATCCGTGAATTGTCGGCTAAGGATTACCATAGTCTTTATGGAATTCATTCTCCGGACTTTGTGCTGATGTTTGTGCCGATAGAATCGTCGTTGAGCATGGCTGTGAATCAAAAACCCGAGCTTTTTTCAGATGCTTGGGATAGGAGGGTGGTTATTGTCAGTCCTTCTACGTTATTGGCTACGCTGAGAACGATCGCCAGTGTTTGGAAACAGGAAAGACAGAATAAAAATGTGCTGGAAATAGCGAAGGAGGCGGGATTGTTATATGATAAGTTTGTGGGTTTTTTGGATGATATGGAACAGATCCAAGGATATCTTCAAAAGGCCTCCAATAAGCATGAAGATGCCATGAAGAAATTGGCTGAAGGACCTGGAAATGTGGTTAGGAAGATTGAACAGCTAAAAAACCTTGGCGCTAAGACTAATAAGCAGATTGGCGGAAAGTATTTGGAGTGATTTCAATCTGGCATTGCGAGGCTTCACGTCATTGCGGCGCGTCACGTCATTGCGAGGAACGAAGCAATCTTACGACTAGTGTAAAGATTGCTTCGTCGTGCCTCCTAGCAATGACGCTTATAGAAACCTAATACCCTGCCGCTTTATCATCTCCACGTGGATCAGCACCTGTCTGTTTCTTGCCATTCGGTAAAATAACAATGTTCTCCACCCTTCCGATAGCACCCCTTTTATTTAGCTTATACCCATCCTTTGTCAAGCTAACCCTTGTTAATGAATCAATCGCTTTTGCTTCCACATCAATAACATCAGGTCTCCATTGATGATGAAATCTTGCTGCACTTACAGATTCCTGCGCCGTCATATCAAATTCCAGCACATTTAAAATAGTCTGAAAAACAGAGGTTATAATTGTCGATCCCCCAGGCGTACCAACAACCATCTTCAATTTTCCATTTTCCTCAATAATAGTTGGGGTCATGGCGCTTAACATCCTTTTTCCAGGCTCAATGGCGTTCGCTTTTCCTCCCAATAACCCATACATATTTGGCGATCCAGGTTTAACAGAAAAATCATCCATTTCATTGTTCAGCAGAAAACCTGCCCCAGCCACCCATACGCAAGATCCATAGGAGCCATTAATGGTGGTGGTTAAGGAGACTGCATTTCCGTCCTTGTCCACAATGCTATAATGCGTGGTTTCTTCGGATTCATATCCCGGAAATTTAGCCGCTTTGATCAAATCACTAGGCGTAGCTTTTGAAAGACTTACTTTCGCCATGCGATCTTGATTGAATTTTGCATCGTTCAAGAATTCTACCGGTACTTTATAAAAATCAGGATCTCCCAAATGTGTTGCCCTATCCGCATAAACTCTACGTTCCGCTTCTACCATAGCGCGCACCGTACTGTCGTGTTGGAAACCCCATTTTGACAGAGGATATTTCTCTACTGATTGCAGCAAGGCCATTAATGCCACACCACCAGAAGATGGCGGCGGCATGGATATCACCTTGTAGATTTTATAAGTCCCTACAATTGGATTACGCCAAATCGCTTGGTAATCGGCTAAATCTTGATGTGTGATGATGCCATTCCCACTCTTCATTTCCTCCACGATCAGATCTGCTGTTTTACCCTTATAAAACCCATCGCGTCCTTGTGCCGCAATTCGTTTTAATGTTTCCGCTAAATCTTGCTGTACAAAAAGATCGCCTGCTTTCCAAGATTGCTCTTTGATGATAGCAGCACCTTTTGGATTCAAACGAGTAAATCGTTCTTTATATCTATTGAATTCTCCTGCCTGTTGTTCGGTGATCTTGAAACCCTTTTCGGCAAGTTCTATCGCTGGTTGAATCAATTCTTGCCAAGACAAAGAACCATATTTTTTAAATGCTTCATCCATTCCTGCTACAGAACCCGGTACACCAGATGCTAGTTGCCCATATAAGCTCAAATCTGTTATTGGATTGCCTTCTTTGTCAAGGTACATGTCCCTGGATGCCGCAGCTGGCGCTTTTTCTCGGAAATCCAACGAAGAGACCGACCCATCTTTTCCCCGATAGACCATAAAACCTCCACCTCCTAAATTCCCTGCATTGGGGTAGACCACAGCTAAAGCAAACTTAACTGCAATGGCTGCATCCACCGCATTTCCTCCTTTTCTTAAAATATCCACACCGACTTGTGAAGCAATGGGGTTGGCAGTCACCACGGCCGCATTTGCGAATTCATTGACTTCAGAACCTGTTTGTTGATTGACAGAACAAGATCCTAGAAATAAAAATAAACAAAGGATATAGAGTAAATTCGGTTTTTTCATGAGGATAAAGATAATAAATTGGAATTATTAGGGAAATATAATTAACTTAATTCAAAAATTGTTTTATGCGCTATTTCATTCTTTTTTTATCGTTATGTTTCTCGATGGTATTGCAAGCCCAAACAGTTAGAATTCTAACCTATAATATCCATCATGCGAATCCACCTTCCAAACCGAATGTTATCGATATGGAAGCCATTGCTAAAGTGATCAATGAAGCAAAAGCTGATGTTGTAGGGATTCAGGAAGTGGATATCAACGTTTCTCGGTCCGAGATGATCAATCAGGCGGAGAAGTTGGCTGAAATGACGGGAATGGAATACTTTTTTTCTAAGGGTATCAATTTGGAAATGGGATATTACGGTGTTTTGATTTTATCTAAACATAAGATCATTGGAAAAAGAAGGTATGATCTTCCAATGCCCGTAGCAAGTGAAAACCGATCATTAGCGATTGTAGATGTACAGCTTCCTGATGGTAAGACCATTTCTTTGGCGAATACCCATCTGGATTTAAAAGAGGAAAACAGAATTGCGCAAGCAGCATTCATCAATGAATTAGGCGAACTGTACAGTAAACCATTGATTTTGGTAGGAGATCTGAATGCGAGACCCGATTCCAAACCTATTAAGATCTTGGAAGAATATTTTGTGCGCAATACCAGCACGAATAAACCTACCATTCCAGTGATTAATCCTAAAAGTGAAATCGATTATATCATGGTCTTAAAGAACCGTGAATTTGAGTGGAAGAGCTATACTACCATCAATGAAACGTATGCTTCTGATCACTTACCTTTGGTAGCTGAAATCACTTTCAAATAGTTTAATCTTTATAAAAAAAGGCATCTTCTAAACCTATATATTCCATTTTCTGTACCCAGTATCCATATTGTATATTCAAAATATGTTTGAATTAGGGTTAAAATCGTGGTTTAAGTAGGGTTAAAGCGGGGTTAAAGTATAGAAAAAGTATGTAAAGCATAGATTTTACATACTTTTAGTATACTTTCAGTATGGTTTATCTTCGAAGCTAACCTATGATTCAATTTTAATGACGGGGTTCTTTTTTAAGAGACCTTTTTAGACAGCCCCTTTTCATGAGGAATAAATGCCATGGAGCTATCCTCCTTTTAGCTTTTCATTGTTTTTATGCCTTTCGCTATCACGAAGGGTCTTCTTTTGGAGGTTTTTTTCCAAAGCTTCAGTCAAATTAATTCCAGTCTGATTTGCCAAACAGATCAAGACAAACATCACATCTGCCATTTCATCGGCTAAATTGACTTCCTCATCTGATTTCTTAAAGGATTGCTCACCATATTTTCTGGCCATTATCCTAGCTACTTCCCCAACTTCTTCCATCAAAATAGCAGTGTTGGTTAATTCATTGAAATAACGGATGCCAGTGATTCTGATCCATTGATCTACTGTTTTTTGAGCTTCTTCTATGGTCATAAAAATCAATTAGAAATTAGTATAGCAAAATTAGAAATTAGTATATCAAAATTAGATATTTGGTTGAAAAGAAGATTGCGATTCAAATTGGAGATCTCAGGCCTTAAAAATTGTCCTTATCCTTCGTATTCATGATAATAGTTACTGGACCATCATTCCGAAGGTCTATTTTCATATCCCCTCCAAACACACCCATCTGCACCTCTTTCCCTAAAAGCTGACTCAACAATTTTCCCATCTCCTCATACATCGGTTTTGCCTTGTCGGGTTTCCCAGCACGAATAAACGAAGGCCTATTTCCCTTTTTGGTCTGTGCAAATAGCGTAAATTGAGAAATCAATAATATATTCCCTTGCACATCCTGAACAGACTTATTCATCAAGCCATTCTCATCCGAAAATATTCTAAGATTAACCAATTTCTGCGCCAACCATTGCATGTCCTCATGGCTATCCTCTTCTTCCACACCCAACAAAACCAAAAGACCCAGATCAATTCTGCCTGTTATAATATTATCTACTGTGCAGGACGCTTGCGTTACACGCTGAATTACACACCTCATATTAGTATTTAGTATAAAGTATTTAGTATTTAGACCTATGGTCTGCTATTAGTCTACCAATTCCATGGTTTGTAAATATAGGTCTAAATACGAAATACTAACTACTAAATACTCAAAACAAGAGCTAAATACTCAACCCAAGGTCTAAGTACTAAATACTAACTACTAAATACTAATATTAAGTCCGATCATAAAATTCGGACCAGCTTGAGGGTAGTAGAAGTTATAGTAATCTCTGCTGTTGGTGTTCTGGAAATATTGACCCCAAGTATAGCCGGTAGTAGTGTATTTGGCGTTCAGGATATTAAATACGGTGGCATTCAGGTCTATTCTCTTGATGCCAAAGGCAGAGAATGTATAAGTTCCTTGGACGTTGTTGACAAAGGATGCTTTGATACTACGTTCCAATGCGCTACTGTTATCTAGGTAGATTCTGGAGATGTATTTGCTCAAAAGGCTGAAGGAAATACTTTCTGTTGGCTTGTATGTGAAATTGTTCGATAACACCGCTGATGGAGACTTTGCGATATTGGTACTTTTATAAAATATCTCCTTCTCACCCACATAACCCCAATCGCTATTATTATCATAAACACTTAAGATTTCTGTGAAGTTTTTGATCTTGTTCTGGCTTAATGCTGCAGTAGCCGACCAATTAAACTGCTCTGTGATGTTCCATCCTGCATCCAATTCCACTCCGATTCGATAACTTTCATCCACATTTTGACGAATAGCCTCGCCAACATCATTGATTCTACCAGTTGGAATCAATTGATCTTTGTACAGCATCGCATATACATTCACTCCCAAATTGAAATCACTAGCGCGATGCCGGTAGCCAGCTTCCACATTTTGCATTTTTTCAGGCTTCGGGAACATATTGAGCGGATTTTCCACATAATCCTTACGAACTGGCTCTTTGCTGGCATAAGCATAGGAAGCATAGATATTTGCATTTTCGTTCAGTAGATAGGTGATTCCTGCTTTCGGATTGAAGAAGTTGAGATTGTCCCTGAAATTTAGATCCTTGATCTTGTTGTCATCCCCTTCGGCCTTATAGAATATGTTTCTATATTGAAGATCGATGTTGAAAATCCAATCATCCTGTTTGATATCCGCTTTTGCGTAGATGTTGAAATCGTTCTTATGCGCTTCATTATAATAATACCGATGGTTTGGCTGGATACCCGCATTGAATTTACTCCACAAAACCTCTCCAAAATGTCCACCAATATATTGGTTATAGGCACCTCCTAAGGTAAGATTGATGTTTTCGTTCCATTTATGCTGCAAAGCGTAGGTAAATCCATAGAAGTGATTATCCAACCACCGCTGGCGGATCAAATCGGATTTTTTCTTGATTTCTCCATTGATATTGACATTCGGAAGGCCATAACTTTCAAACTTGTCGTCTATCCGATATTCTTCATAATATCCAGCCCCTCGAGTATAATGCAAACCCGCATTTAAACTTGTTCTATCGTCCATTCGGAAGCTATACTGCAGATGGCTATGCGTCTGCACATAATTGTCCGTCTGGTTATCATAGGTGTAAATATTGTATCTTTCATCTGCTGCCTTAATACGGGCAATTTCAATCGGGTCATAGATTTCCATGGCTGCGATATAATGGTCCATTCTATCCCGGTTACCAAAGTACAAAGGCTCGGCCAATCCGTACCAGGCTTGGTAGGTCTTTTCTTTTCCGGAAAAAACCGTTGCTTTTAGGGAGTGGCGATCGGTAAAGATCCCTCCATCTACATAAAAGGATTTTAGATCAGATGATGCTCTTTCCACATAACCATCTGAACTGATGCGGGATAACCGGGCGTTGAAGGCGTATTTTCCATTGATTAAACCAGAACCTGCTTTCAGAGTGTTCTTCCAGGAATTGAAAGATCCAAAGCTGTTGTTCAGTTCCGCATAAGGTATAGTTTCTAAGCCATCCGTTTGGATGTTCAACGATGCACCAAATGCACCAGCACCATTGGTGGAAGTTCCTATACCACGCTGAACCTGAATACTCTGTGTACTGGAAGCAAAATCAGGTAGATTCACGAAAAAGGATCCCATACTTTCCGAGTTGTTCAATGGGATGCCATTGAGGGTCACATTGATACGTTCATTATCCGATCCACGAATGGTCATGTTGGTATACCCGATTCCAGCCCCCGCATCTGATCCGATTACCACACCTGGTGTCTGATCCAATAAATAGGGAATATCCTGGCCCAGATTCTTCTTTCGAATTTCTTCCTTACCAATATTCTTAAATGTAGTAGCCGCGTTAACCTTGGCTCTTGTCGCGGAGATATAGATCTCCTCCGTCTGATAGGCCGTTGGCTTCATGGCTAAATGTAAGAAATTGCTGTTCTGGGGGTTAAAACTTCCATTGATCTGTTCAAAACCTAAGTAGCTTACTTTAAGTGCATAAGTTTTGTTACTGAGGTCCTGAAATACGGCAATCCCATCTTTGTTGGTTTTCTGGGATTTTTCATCAAGGTTTACCGTGGCGAGAGCCAAAGGTTTGTTCTGCTCGTCGGTCACTTTAATCGAGAGTGTTGTTTGGGCAAGACAGTTAATAGCAAATAGGCAGGTGAAAGCCAAGGCCATCAATTTGTTAAGCATAATACGTAATTTTGTTATTTGAGTTAAACATCCCGTTGCAAGGGGTCACAACAGGTCAAATTTAACCTCCCTTTCCCTACGCTGGCATTATCCAGATCAGGTGAGTGCAATGTCATTTGCACAGGGTATAATCTCAGCCTTTATTCGTGTCGTCAAAACAAGGCACCCCTAATTGATGCTGCAAAGCTAATCTTTATCTCGATAAAATCAAAATGACGATAGCTTTGTAACAAATTCAAAAATATTTTTTTATTAGTTAAACCATATGTGTTTTTTTTGTAATTTGGCTGACCTGCTGAGGAGGCAGGATTACGCTAACATAACATAGAACAATTAAATTGTATGAAGTATTACAGTGCTGATATAGTATTTCCTATTGCTGGGCAAGCAATAAAAAAAGGTATCGTAGCCATGGACGATGAGGGAATAATCAAGGGGGTATTTAATCCTGGCGAAATTGATGATAGCAAAATCGAGCATCATAAGGGCGCCCTAATCCCGGGATTTATCAATGCACATTGCCATTTGGAACTTTCTCACATGTTGAATGTGGTGCCAAAGGGTACCGGTTTAACTAACTTCCTAACAAAAGTGATGAGCGAACGCCATCACTCAGCAGTTGCCATCCATCAAGCTATGGTTGAGGCGGATAGGAAAATGTTTGAAAATGGTATTCAGGCCGTTGGTGACCACGTGAATACTGCCGCTACAGCGAAGGTAAAAGAGCAAAGCCCTATTACCTACCATACATTTGTTGAGATCATGGCCATGCGCAAGGAAGATGTGGAGGAAAGAATAGACCAAGCGAAGGAGATAGAATTCCATTTCGACTATAAACATACATCCATTACGCCCCATGCACCCTACTCAGGGTCAAAATCCCTGTTCAAAACATTTAAAAAAGCAGTATCTGAAGATAATATCATATCTATCCACAACCAAGAAAGTGATGAAGAGAATAAGCTTTACAGGTATAAAACAGGGGAGTTTTTGGACTTCTATAGACGCATGAATTTCGAAGTGGAGGATTTCAGGGCGCAAGCTAGAAATTCGCTGCAATCCTTCCTACCTTATATTCCTACAAAAAACAAGCTGATCTTGGTACATAACACCTATACCTCTATCAAAGATTTGGATTTTGTAGACCGTATGGGTAGACAGGTGTATTTTTGTTTCTGTCCAAAGGCCAATCTTTATATCGAAAATCGGATCCCGAAAATCGGTAATTTCCTATTAGGCGATCATAATATTATTTTAGGAACAGATAGCTTGGCCTCTAATGACACTTTAGATATTTTGGAGGAATTAAAGGTCATCCATAAGGAATTCCCTGAATTGGATTTTAATGAAACCATAAAATGGGCGACCATTAATGGAGCTAAAGCCTTAAATCTCCACGAACAGTTTGGTAGTCTGGAAGTAGGAAAAAGGCCTGGGCTGCTTTTGTTAGTAGGAATGAACTCCTTCAAATTGACACCTAAAGTTAAGGTTAGAAGATTAAGGTAGTTTTATTTTCTAATTCTTCTTCTACCTTTGTAACATGAAACACTGGAATATTCAGGTTCAAGGCAAGGTACAGGGAGTGAGTTTTCGTGCCAGTACCAAGGCTGTTGCAGACCTACTTGGGGTAAAAGGATATGTGATCAATCAGCCGGATGGTTCGGTTTTGATCGAGGCAGAAGGTGATGCCTTTGCCTTGGAGTCCTTTATGGAATTCTGCCTGGAAGGTCCTGAGCATGCGGAGGTTACCACTGTTCAGCACACCGAAGAGGATGCCTTGAAAGGATATCGGAATTTTGAGGTGATCAAGAAAATAAAATAGGGTGTCAGTTGTAAAAAAATTTGTCAGCGATACGATGATATATGGTCTTTCGACCATTATATCCCGGATGTTGGGTTTTCTCATCACCCCATTCCTAACACGGAGCTTTGGAGCTTCCGTATACGGGATATTTACCCAGATGTTTGCCTACGCTTCCATGTTGAACGCGATTTTGGCATTCGGGATGGAAACCACCTTTTTCAGATATTTACAAAAAGTAGAGGGTGACAAAAGAAAGGTATTTGATACCAGTTTCTTTGTCACCCTTTTTATGGCCATTCTTTTCCTTATCACGGCGTTTGTATTTGCTGATCCTTTGGCCAGATGGGCAGGAAATGGAAAGGATCTCAGAGATTTCACGGCTTATGTGAAGCTCATCGCCCTTATTGTTACTGCAGATGCCATTGCTGTAATTCCCTTCTCAAAACTGCGGGCAGATGGTAGACCTATTCGCTATGGCCTAATTAAGCTGATCAATATCTTGGTTTATATCACTTTTATTTTTCTTTTCCTGTATGGGATTCCTTGGTTACAGGATTATTCTGAATCTTTTAAGAGCTGGTCGCTTATTTGGTACAGGGAAGGCTGGTTGGGGAATATTTTTGTAGCAAACCTGATTGCATCAGCGGCTACATTGTTTCTTCTGATACCTCAGGTGATAACTTTTAGGATGCAGGTGGATACTGCCCTTTTAAAGAATATGCTGACCTATAGTTTCCCGATCTTGATTGCAAATATCTCTTTCATCATCAATGAGAATTTGGATAAGATGATGATGCCACATTTATTGCCAGAAGGAAAGGGCGATCTGGATGTGGGTATTTATGGTGCGGTGGCAAAGCTTGCCATTTTCCTGAACCTGTTTGTTACGGCATTTAGGTTAGGGGCAGAGCCATTTTTCTTTTCCTATGCTAAAAATGAAAATGCAAGGAAGACTTATGCCATGATCATGGAGTATTTTGTGATTGTGATGCTGTTGGTGATGGTAGGGTTGAGTGCAAATCTGGAATGGTTAAAGGAATTTATTAGAGGTACAAAAGAAAAGCAGGCGGAGTTTTGGTCGGGTTTGTTTATTGTTCCCTTATTGTTGTTCAATTATGTCTTGCTGGGGATTTATATGAACCTTTCTGTTTGGTACAAATTATCGGACCAAACACGATATGGACTTTATATTTCGGGTTTAGGAGCAATTGCGACCATAGGGATGAACTTGTTGTTGATACCTAAATATTCGTATGTGGGGGCCGTGGTGTCTACTACGATAACATATGTGTTGATGGTGAGTTTGTCTTATTTCTGGGGTCAGAAAAATTATGCGATTCCGTATAAGGTAGGGAAGATCTGTGTTTATTTAGTTATTGGTGCGGGATTGGCTTGGCTTGTTTATGAGCTGAATATTTGGTTGGGGAATTTGGTGTTTATTGGTTTTATCGGGATAGTGGCTTATTTGGAGAAAGATACGATAAGAAGGGTTTTGAGGAGGTAGATGCCACCTCATTGCGAGCTGCCGTCATCGCGAGGGACGGCAATTCCCAATGACTGTAAAGGGACAAAAATTCTTGAAATCCTACCCTGAAAACTCCTCAGCGAAATTATGTCTAATCTCTTCCAGCACTTCCATAATATCCCTCACATCCATCAGTTCCACCAACTTCATCCTATATTCCTTAAAATTCGGAATCCCCTTGAAATAATTAGCATAATGCCTTCTCATTTCAAAAATCCCGGTTTTATCACCTTTCCATTCTATAGATTTGGTCAAGTGCGTCAAACACACATCCACCCTTTCTGAAACAGTGGGTCCATCCAAAATTTCTCCTGTATTGAAAAAATGTTTTATTTCCCTAAATATCCAAGGATATCCTATAGATGCTCTACCGATCATAATACCATCCACCTCAAATTCCTGACGCCACGCAGCAGCTTTTTCCACCGAATCGATATCACCATTCCCAAAGATCGGAATATGGATCCTCGGGTTTCGTTTCACATCCCGGATCATTGACCAATCTGCCTGACCCTTATACATCTGCGCACGTGTCCTGCCATGTATCGCCAGTGCCTTGATGCCTATATCCTGCAGCCTTTCAGCCACCTCATATACATTTTTAGTATTATCGTCCCAACCCAAACGCGTTTTCACGGTAACCGGTAGATAGGTGGCTTCCACCACCGCTTTGGTCATGGCAACCATCTTATCGATATCCTGCAAAAGACTGGCTCCCGCACCTCTACATGCCACATTCTTTACCGGACATCCATAGTTGATGTCAATCAGATCTGGATTAGCTTGTGTACAGATCTCCGCCGATTGGCGCATGTGCTCGATGTCAGATCCAAAGATCTGTATACCAATAGGTCGCTCGTATTCAAAAATATCCAGCTTCTGACGTGATTTAGCCGCGTCACGGATTAGCCCCTCCGAAGAGATGAATTCCGTATACATCATATCGACCCCATTTTGCTTGCACACATAACGGAATGGAGGATCACTCACATCTTCCATAGGTGCTAGCAATAACGGAAACTCCCCTAAATCTATATTTTCGCCAATTTTTACCGACATGCTTTTAAAAAATTTTTACAAAGGTAAGTAAATCTACCTACAATTGTCCTGCAAATTCTTTGATCGCCCCTGCAGGGTCATTCGTCTTCATGAAGTTCTCTCCGATCAGGAAGCCTTGAAAACCAGCCTTTTTCAATTCCTGGATAGTAGCAGGATCCGAAATTCCGCTTTCCGAAACCTTGATGAAATCAGCCGGGATCTTATTTACCAAACTGTAAGAATGATCTAAAGAAACCTCAAAATCCTTCAGGTTTCGGTTGTTCACTCCGATTGCATCGATGCTAGGGAAAATGCTTCGGTTCAATTCCTCTTCATTATGGACTTCCAATAACACATTCAATCCAAGGGATTTTGCATACTTCGATAATTCGCGGACTTCCAGTGTTCCCAGACATGCTGCGATCAACAGGATGATATCAGCTCCGTAGGCTTTTGCTTCCGCAATTTGGTATTTATCTACTATAAATTCCTTGCGCAACAAAGGGATCTGAAGCACTTCTCGGGCTTCGGTAAGATCGGTTAAGGAACCTTGGAAAAAATCCTGGTCGGTTAATACCGAAATTGCCGAAGCTCCAGCATGCTGATATCCCTTTACCACCTCCTGAACAGAAGCAGAACCATTGATGATCCCCTTGGAAGGTGATGCACGTTTATATTCAGCAATAATGCCATTTTTCGACAGATCAAGGATGCTGTCACGAAGACTATAACAAGACCTTCCAAATAATGGATATTTTTCTAGCTCTTCCAAGGAAACCTTTTCCTTCGCCAACGCTACTTCTTCCCGTTTTCTTTTAACGATTTTATCTAGGATAGTCATTTTTTCTATATCAATATAAGATGCCAACATATTATTTCAACCAATTTTCTATAAGGATTTTACCATTATCAGTCAGGATGGATTCTGGATGAAACTGCATCCCGCGCACATCATATTCCCTATGTGCAAGCGCCATGATGGTTCCCTGCGGATCTAAAGCAGTAATTTTTAGGCTTTCCGGTAGATCATCTGGAGATACCGCCCAGGAATGGTATCGCCCTATTTTGGAATCCTTTGGAAAACCATGGAACAAGGTTTCTTCCTCGTCGATCACCTCAATATTTGTGGCTACCCCATGTAAAGGTTTGGGCATGTTGAAAAGGCTTCCGCCAAATACTTCCGCAATTGCTTGCTGGCCAAGACAGATGCCAAGTATGCTTTTTGTCGGCGCATATGTCCGGATCACATCCATTAGCAGTCCTGCTTCTTCAGGGATGCCTGGGCCAGGTGATAAAAGGATCTTATCAAACTGTTCTACATATTCCAGTTCGAATTTATCGTTACGAACCACCTCGTATTGCTGGTTCAGTTCCTGTAGCAAATGGACCAGGTTATAGGTAAATGAATCGTAATTGTCGATTACTAAGATGGGCTTATTCATTATATGCTTACTGCTAATTCTAATGCTCTGCGAAGAGCGGATATTTTGTTATTTACTTCCTGTAATTCTTTTTCTGGATCGGAATCCAATACGATTCCTGCCCCGGCCTGATAATGAAGCACGTTCTGTTTGCTCAAAAAAGATCTGATCATGATGGCATGGTTGAAATCTCCATTAAATCCCATGAATCCGATCGCCCCGGAATAAAAAGAACGTTGCATGCCTTCATACCGATCGATCAAGGTCAATGCCATGTGTTTCGGTGCGCCCGATAGCGTTCCTGCCGGAAAAGTATCTCCGACCACATCGAATGGATTCGCTGCTGGATTCAGCTTGCCGCTTACCTTAGAAACCAGGTGGATCACATGCGAATAATATTGGGCTTCTTTATAGGATTTAACCTGTACATTACTGCAATGACGACTCAAATCATTCCTAGCCAAATCCACTAGCATGACATGTTCAGCACTTTCTTTAGGGTCATTTTTGAGTTCTTCGGCAATCTGCTCATCCTTCTCCATGTTCCCGGTACGCTTGAAGGTGCCTGCGATGGGGTAGATGGTGGCCACATCGGCCTTGATGGTCAATTGTGCTTCTGGGGATGATCCGAATAATTTAAAATCACCATAATCGAAATAGAAGAGGTAGGGCGACGGGTTGATGGAGCGTAAAGCACGGTACACATTGAATTCATCTCCTGCAAACGGGGTGGCAAAACCTCGGGATGGTACGATCTGAAAGACATACCCCCTTTGGATATGTTCTTTCATTTTA
This sequence comes from Sphingobacterium sp. 1.A.4, assembly GCF_002734245.1. Lineage (NCBI taxonomy): Bacteria > Pseudomonadati > Bacteroidota > Sphingobacteriia > Sphingobacteriales > Sphingobacteriaceae > Sphingobacterium > Sphingobacterium sp. 1.A.4. Next base: position 19,971 of record NZ_PEAZ01000052.1, on the reverse strand, counting down.
AGAACCAGGTTCTTGAATTCCTGATCGGTCATGTTGGATGTTTCTTCTCCCTTGGTCTGGAAACTATATTCAGGGAAATTCTTGTTCTGGATCAGGTGCTGCATTTTATCCAACTCGCTCGCGTCATTATCAAGTAAGTTTTCAAATATATGCAGTTGATTGCGGAAATGGTCTATGGCGATAACGTATTTATACACATGGTATTGAAGTTCAGGGAGCTGTTTGGCGGGAGATGGTTTTGTGGTCAGTTTTATATCTTCAAAGAATTCTACCGCATCAAAGGTGAAATAACCAAAAAGACCCGTGGTGATCACATTGACTTCTGGCAGTACATCGGCATGGAATGCTTTTCGGAAGTTGGAAACCTCTTCGCGAAGATTAAGGCCAGTGGCACTTTTAATCTCCTTGGCCTGGTTAGGGTAGGAGATGCTGAGTTCACCTTTGTCCAGGACAATGCCCGCTATGGGTTGGCAGCAGATGTAGCTGATGTTGTTATCCCTGCTATGGTATTCCGAGCTTTCCAGCAGCAGGCTGTTCGGGAAGCTGTCGCGAAGCCTTAAGTAGATGCTCACTGCAGTGGTCGTGTCTGCAAGGATCTGCTTGTGGTTCGTTTTGAAGTTGTAGTTCATATATGCGTTTTATTAATATCTAAAATAAAAAAAGCCCGACGATTATTCGTCGGGCTACCATTCTGTGGTTTTGGTTGATTATGAAAATCTTTATTTATAAAATATACCACCTCCCGACTTATTTAGTCAGAAGCCACCAACGGTTAGTATATTTATTTTGTGTCAACATAATTCACAAAATTAGTAGAAAAATTGATATAGCAAACATTTTTTGTAAAAAAAACAAAAAATGGTCGTTATTCTTAGTCATTTAGCAAATCTGGTCTTCTTTCTTTTGTTCGTTGCAATTGCTGTTCATGGCGCCAGGCTGTAATTTTGGCTTCATGACCACTCAAAAGGATTTCGGGTACTTTATGGCCATTCCAATCCACGGGTCTGGTATAAATGGGCGCATCCAAAAGTCCATCTTGGAACGAATCCGAAAGGGCAGAAGTTTCATCCGATAATACCCCTGGAATTACCCGAACGATGGCATCCACCAGGATTGCCGCTGGAAGTTCTCCGCCTGATAGGACATAATCTCCTATGGATATTTCCTTCGTAACATAGATATCCCTGATCCGTTGATCAATGCCCTTATAATGACCACATAGGATAATGATGTTTTTATTGCTTGAAGATAAGCCATTGGCCATTTCCTGATTGAGGGTTTCTCCATCCGGGGTCATGTAGATGATCTCATCGTACGTGCGTTCCGACTGCAGCTTTTCGATACAGGCCGCAAATGGCGCAATTTGCATCACCATACCTGATCCGCCTCCGTAAGGGTAATCATCTACGGATTTTTGCTTATTCGTAGCGTATTCCCTCAGGTTATGGACATGGATCTCAGTAAGACCTTTCTTCTGGGCTCTTTGTAATATGGAATGTGCAAATGGGCTTTCCAATAAGCCCGGTAACACGGTAATGATATCAAATCGCATCTTGCAAAGGTAGGATATTGTGCTTAAAAGTGGGTATAATCCATTTGGAGAAATTTTAATAATTAAAATATAAAAATTGTTGCAGTATTATAATAATATAATTGAATAGTCCCAAAAACAATAATTAATCAGATAAATTTTTACCCATATATTATTTAATATATAAAATTATTAATTAAATCATTTTGTTACAATAGACGTTTATGATTGTAATATCATATTCATTAAAAAAATTATATTTCTCATTCTATTTCTTTGTTTATTTAGAAATAAAATCAGAAATAATGGCATTTTTTTGTAACAATCATGTAGTAAAAATACTTTTGATACTAGGTTTAACAATTATTAACGTTTTAGGCCGGTAATTACCAGATTATTTAACTAAACAACAACAAACATGAAACAAAAATTACTCCGTGTATTTTTGCTTTGTACCATGCTTATCGGGGTGGTATATGCGCAAAATCGCCAAGTGAGTGGTAAAGTGACTTCTGCAGAGGATGGATCCCCAATTAGTGGTGTTACCGTATCTGTTCAAGGGGCCAACATTGCTACACAAACCGATGGATCTGGAAATTATTCCATCAATGCGCCAGCCAATGGGCGTTTATCATTCCGATATGTGGGATATACCTCCCAAATTATCACCATTGGTACTCAAAGTACAATTAATGTTCAATTAACGGCTGACCAGGGCAATCTGGAAGAAATTGTGGTAACCGGAGCTTATGGTATCCGGGAAAATACAAAGGCTGCGCCATTCAGCTCACAAACATTAAAAGCAGATGCGGTGAATGTTACTCGTCAACCAAACTTGAATAATGCGTTGGCAGGTCAAGTAACGGGTTTGCAAGTTCGTTCTCAATCTGCTGCCGCTTTAGGTAGAAATACCGAGATCAGGTTAAGAGGTGCTTCTGGGTTTGGTGCAGGAGATGGAGCAATCTACGTAGTAGACGGAACCATCCTTCCAAACTCTGATGATATTAACATTGATGACATTGAAAGTGTGACAGTCCTTCAAGGTCCAGCAGCATCTGCTCAATTTGGTTCCCAAGGAGCTAATGGAGCTGTAGTGATTACTTTGAAAAAAGGCTATCGTGGAGATTATCTTGGTATTGATTTGAACTTAGGAGCAACATTTGACAATGTGTACATTTTGCCGAACTACCAAAACTCCTATGCTGGAGGTTCTTCTGCTGCCATGAAAAAGTATACATGGACACCCGGGCAACCTGAAGAATGGAAAGCATTGGACGGTAAATACTATCATGACTATTCGGATGATGCTTCCTGGGGACCACGTATGGTAGGACAGGAATATATTCCATGGTATGCTTGGTATGGTGGCCATTCTCGCTCTTTCCAAACGACAAGTTTAGTTCCTCAAGAAAACAATGCTAGGGAATTTTACGAGACTGGGGTTGTTTTGAACAACAGCATCGCCATTTCAAAAGGTGGTGAAAATTACATGACCAAAATTTCTTATACCAACCAGGATATCAATGGTTTAATCCCTACTTCTGGATTGAAAAGAAATATTCTGAATGTCACAGGTGAATTGGATCTAAGCACTAAATTTAAAGCGGGGGTTAATATCAACTATGTCACCCAACGCTTAAAAGGTGAAATTGATGATGCCTATTCCAATCAAACGACTGGTTCATTTAACCAATGGTTCCACCGTGATTTGGATATGGATATCTTAAAAGAATTAAGAGGATTAAGAACAGAAGATGGCATCTTTGCTTCTTGGAACAAAGCTAACCCAGGAGCGTATGACCCAGAAAATCCACGTGGATTCTATGCAGCAAACTATTGGTATAACCCTTATACCTATTATGATAACATCGATCGTGCAAACCAAAGAGATCGACTGTACGGAAATATTTATTTCAAATATCAGGTTTATAAGGATTTGAGCTTTACAGCGACTTATCGTAAACAACAGAATACAACATTTTGGGAGTATATGTACAGGTCTGATTTAGATCAATCAGGTTTACAGACTTCTGGAAACAATCCATTGGTTAAGGGATATTATGGAACAGGTAATACCTACTCAAACCGTACGAATTTTGAGATCATGGCAAGCTACAATAAGAGAATCAGTGATTTTTCAATTGATGCAAATGTAGTAACCGATTTCTTCAGAGCACGTTCAAATGAAAATTCCGGAAATACAGTGGATGGTCTAACCGTAGATAATCTATTTACTTTATCTAATTCAAAAAGCCAAGCTAATCAGTATAACTATAGAAGTAGAGAAGGTTACAATGCCATTTTAGGAAGAGGTGTATTTGGATATAAGGACATGTTATTCGCGAATATTACCTTGAGAAATGACTGGTTCTCTACATTACCAGCGGATCGTAATTCCGTATTGTCTAAATCATTTGGTGCTTCCTTCATTTTCTCTGATCTAATCAAAGAAAGTACACCATGGTTAAGTTATGGTAAATTAAGATTTGCTTGGGGAGAGATTCCAATGGCATTCGGTACAGGGACGTCTTTTGGTGCCTATGCATATCCAGGGATGGCGTATGGCGTGAATCAATATAAATGGAACGGAATGGCCTTGACCTCAACACCAGATGGATTGGTTGATCCAGACTTGAGAGGTTCTGTTGTCTCACAAAAAGATATGGGTATTGAGTTGAGGTTCTTAAATGATCGCATCGGATTGGAGTTCACATACTTTGATGGTTCCCAAATCGATTTCCCAAGATCCATCACGCTGAATGGAGCTTCTGGATATAGCTCTATCTTAACGAACGTGGGTCGAATTGAGAAAAAAGGTTTTGAATATATTTTGTCAGGTACTCCAGTTAAGAACGATAATGTGCTTTGGAATATTAAAGCAACCTTGTCTGACTTGAAGGACAATGACGTGACTGAAATCAGCGAAAAATATGGTGTTGATCGTATTGTAGTAGCTGGTGTTTGGGGTAGTACCATGCCTACTTTAATTCATGAAGTTGGTAAACGTTGGGGACAGATCTATGGTAATGGTATCAAACGTAATGCGGATGGTGTTCAAATCGTAGGTGATGATGGTATGCCATTAAATGATAAAGTATTCTTTGGATCGGCTTTACCTCGTTTTACAGGTGGTGTTCAAAACTCCGTGAGTTATAAAAACTTCTCTTTGAGTGCAAATATTGACTGGCAGTTTGGTGGTAAGTTCGTATCCCTTTCCAACATGTTTGGTTCATTCTCTGGTCTAACTGCAAGAACAGCAACATTGAATGACAAAGGAAATCCTATCCGTGATGCGGTTGCTGATGGTGGTGGTGTACGTGTCGATGGTGTTACTGAAGATGGTGAGGCCGTAACAACCTATGTTGGTGCACAGGAATATTTCCAAGGTTTGTACAATAACTCAACATTTGATGATTATATCTATGATCTGACTTTTGTAAAATTGAGAGCCGTTTCACTTGGTTACAATGTGCCGGTTAGAAACCTTACTTGGAGCAAATTTATCCGTTCTGCAAACATTTCTGTGGTTGCAAATAACCCATTGTTGATTTATGCAAAGACGAAAGACTTTGATCCTTCAGAAGTTTCAGCAGTTGAGGGTGAGCGCGGACAATTGCCTGGTACTAGAGGGATTGGATTTAATTTACGTATTGGATTTTAATATTTAAAAGATGAAAAAGAGATTAATATATATACTAATTGCTACTGGCCTTTTGGCGTCGAGTTGTGATGCGTTGTCGGATTTTGGGGATATGAATGACAATCCAAATGCGACTACCAATCCAGCAGCATCCGCTTTATTGACCAATGTTTTGGCCGGCTTTGGAGGCTATACATCGACAGGTCAATATGCCCCTGCATTATATTCTCAATATCTGTCAGAAACACAATATACCGATGCTTCGTTGTATGCATTAGCACAGCCAGCATTTACGGGTTATTATTCGGGTCACTTGACAGATTTGGTGGATTATAAAAAAAGAACAGAAGGTAGTGTAAATGCTTCAGCAGTTGCTACTATTCTTCAACAATATATTTTCGGGTATGTGACGGACTTGTGGGGTGATGTTCCGTATTCTGAAGCATTGCAACAGGTCGTGCCTAAATATGATACCCAAGAGGAAATATATAAAGGTATTCTTGCGAAATTAACCGAGGCAGAAGGCCAATTGTCACCATCTGCTGGGTCAGTTCCCGGAGATATCATCTTTAATGGAGATGTAGATAAGTGGAAAAAATTCGCGAATTCTATTCGTATGATCTATTCCCTACAATTATCAAAACGTTATCCAGGAGCCTCAGAATATGCGGCTACAGAATTTAAAGCGGCATTAGCAGATTCAGATGGTAGTATTGCAACCAACGAAGATAACTTTGTGATCAATTACCCTGGAGGAAATTTTAAAAACCCATGGCGTAATACGTATGATGGTCGTAAAGATTATGCAGAAAGCAAAACCATGACCGATATCATGGCCAGTCTTGCGGATAACCGTCAGAATGCTTTTGGCGGGGCGAATGATGACTTCAATGCTGCAAATGCATTGTTAACTTCCAATAAGGGATTTCCATACGGATTAAGAAGGGCGAATGCAGAAGCGTTCGCTACGGCAAATACCGATTTTGCGCGTGTTTTAAGAGGAGACTTCAGAACGGAGACATCTCCTTTGGTCGTGATGAGTGCCGGACAGGTTCTTTTGGCTAGAGCAGAAGCTGCAAAAAGAGGCTGGACATCTGATGTATTAGCTAATGTATACAGAACGGGTATCGAATTAAGTTTCAAACAGTGGGGGCAAACTGCTGCTGCAACGTATTTTGCGCAGAATGGAGTTTCCTTAGCTGGTGATGATTCAGATCTAACCAAAATTGCATTACAACGATATATCGCTCATTATCCGGATGGTAGAATGGGATGGAATATCTGGCGTAAATCAGGGGTTCCGACATTGGTTCCTGCACCGGATGCCGTAGCAGGATCTACAATTCCGCGCCGTTACCAATATTCTCCTAATGAGTACACCACGAATGAAGGTGTTAACGAGGCGGTAGCAAGATTAGAAGGTGGAGATAAGATGTCTTCTAGAATATGGTGGGACAAATAAAATCGTGAAAAATGAAAATCAACTTTTTTAAATATTTATTGGCCTTCTTTGTACTAAGTATTACTTTACAAGGTTGTGTTAAAGAATCATTCCCAGGGGATGATCTAGGAGATAATGGTACAACGTTTTTAAAAACTCCTGCTGGAGACTTTGTTGTGCAATGGTTGAGTCCTTTTCAAACGAAACAAAAGATTAGTCTTTTTGATTTGTTTAAAGATGCGCATAACAGTACGGAGTTGAACAGTAAACAAACTGTTAAAATGTTGTTCAACCAGAGTATTATTGATGCATATAATGAAGAGCATGAAACGGATTTAGTACCATTGCCATCTGATTTTTATACTTGGGCAAATGGTCAAGGTGTAGAAGTCGCTGGAAATAACATTTCTGTTAATTTTGGGGATGGTTTAATCTATGGGGATTTTTCCATTGAATTGGATGGTTCAAAGTGGACTGATTTAGCTTCCAAATATGCATTGGCATTTGAAATCACTGATTATGGTAATCTAACGCCATCTTCTGATCTAACAGATACTATTGTTGTGCAATTGGGATTGAAGAATGCGTATGATGGTGTATATCGTTATCAAACATCAGGAGCTACTTCATTGCAGCCTAATTTAGATAAAACGGTAACTTTAGAGACAACTGGTGAACATACAGTTCGTTTATATCCAGGTCTATTGGCTACCTATTCCAATGAGGTATCTTATACTATTGACCCAGTAACATTCCATGTAACCGTTACTTGTCCATCGTTAGGGGTTCAGACTCCACAAGATGCAAGAAGTAATTGGGACCCTGAAAAGAAAATCCTGACCGTATTCTGGAAACAAGGAAATGGAGGTCGAACTTTTGAGGAAACCTTTACCTTCTTAAGGGCTAGATAGTACAATTTTTTTAAATAGTAAATTTCATAAATAATTAGACCGCACCTTTTAGTGCGGTCTTTTTTTTTGTTACAAACTTTTTGTCATTTTTTTGGGGATGAAAGTGTCGTGTTTTCATTCAATTGATGTGCTGATTGTTTTCCAAATATTATTCGGTATAAGAACATATCATTAAATAATTATAAAATAATTATCATATAAAAATGGATAATCCATAAAAACCATTGGATTTTAACGTATTAAATTCTGCCAAATATTTTTTCTTTAATATAATCGTTATTTACAATGTTCTGATAACTTATTGACTTAAAATAAATAGTTGTACAAGCAACTCATATATAGAAAGATATAATTACAATAATTAGCTACGAAATCTTCGTTAATTATCAATTTAAGTCAAAATATTATTTCAGAAGGACTTTGTCGACAAAATTTATCCTACACCTTAAAATTAGGTTTTCACAACAACTTTTAACCATTCCAATTGTTAAATTTTAAATAAAATTTGGACTTGTTTGTTGAATATTTAAACAAACTCTATATTTGACCACTGTTTAACAAAATTTAACAACTCCTGTTAAGAATAATTTAATTAATAACTAAACATCTATGAAACAAAGATTACTCAGCTTAATTTTTGTGATGACCTGCCTGGTAGGGGTAGCGTTCGCACAGAATCGCCAAGTGAGTGGGAAAGTGACATCGGCAAGTGATGGTGCTCCGCTAAGTGGAGTTTCCGTAACGGTTGCGGGATCAACGACTGGTATCCAAACTGATGCTGATGGTAATTATACCATCTCCGCTGCAAACGAATCCACCTTGATTTTCTCATACATAGGTTATGAGACTCAACGTGCTCGTGTTGGCGAAAAAACAACCGTAAATGTAGCAATGGTAGCTTCTGATAATGCCATTGAAGAAGTATTGGTTACCACAGCTTATGGTATCAAAAGATCTGCCGCATCTACCGGTTATTCCAACCAAACCTTAGACAGCAAAGCCTTGACTGAAGGTAAAGTGGTGAACCTGGTTACTGGTTTACAATCCAAAGTAGCAGGTCTACAGGTAAACTTATTGAACAATGGGGTAAACCCATCTACGCGTGTGGTATTGCGCGGTAACCGTTCCTTGTTAGGTAATAACCAAGCATTGATCGTTATCGATGGTACACCTGTTCCAAACAGCATGCTGGCAGCCTTGAACCCGAACGACATTGAGTCGACTACGGTATTGAAAGGTGCCAATGCGGCTAACCTTTATGGTTCCGAAGGTGTAAACGGGGTGTTGATCATTACCACCAAAAAAGGTGCTAAAGGATCTGCTGTCATCAATTTCTCCAATACTACCTCCTTAGAATCGGTTTCTTTTCTTCCAAAAATGCAGGACAAATTCGGTAATGGATATGACCTAGAAACCTATGTTCCTTACGAAAATACCTCTTGGGGTCCAAAATATGATGGAAGTGAAGTGGTTGTTGGTCCTACTTTGGTGAATGGTAACGAATGGAAATTACCTTATTCTTATGTCAAAGATGAAAAGATGAACTTCTGGGATTTAGGAACAACTATCCAGAATGATGTTTCTGTTTCTGGTGGTGATGATAATGGTACTTATTATGCAAGTTTCCAGGATGTAGTGCTTAAAGGTATTGTCCCTAAAGACAAGAACAGAAGAACTGGTGGACGTTTTAATGCTTCCCGTAAGTTTGGAAACCTGACTTCATCCTTCAACTTGAATTATGCCTATCAAAACCCTGATATGACTGTATCTGGTGTATATGATAACCTATTGAACGTTCCTCAGAACATTCCTATTACCCAATTGAAAGATTGGCAGAACAATGAATTTGCTACTCCTGATGGCTATTTCTCGGGCTATTTTATCAATCCATATTTTGGAATTGATAACAACCGTAGAAATACACGTCAAGAAACATTCAATGGAAATCTGGAATTGAAATATGATTTTGCTGATTGGTTATCCGCAACATACCGTTTAGGAAACTATGCGTTCAATACCAACTACAAAGAATATAATGCGAAGGTTTCTTATACCAAAGCATACGATAGACCTACGGATAATCCAGGTTCGGTTACTGACCGTTCCGATAACGTCAATAGATTGAACTCCGATATTTTCGTGCAAGCACAAAAGAAAGTAAGTGATTTCGATCTAGGATTTATTTTAGGTAATACCGTTAGAACCGACTATACCAAATTCAACTCGATTACAGCCAATGCATTGGTTGTTCCAGGATTATATAATGTGTCCAACCGTTTGGGAGAAGCTACAGTAGGTTCCGATTATTCAAAAAGAACGACTGTCGGCTTGTTCGGTCAGATTGATGTAAACTACAAAGACATGTTATACCTGTCGGTAAGTGGTAGAAATGATTGGACTTCTGTTTTGGATGAAACAAAAAGAAGTTACTTCTATCCAGGAGTATCCTTGTCATTCATCGCATCGGAAGCATTTCCTTCCATCAAAGAAACTACGCCTATTAACTTCTTGAAGTTATATGCTTCAGGTAATAGAACAGCGAATGTTAACTTAGGTGCTTACAACCTACAGACAGCATTTGATATCGCTCCTGGTTTCCCTTATGGCAATAGACCTGGATTTACAGTTGGTAATACTTTCGCTAATCCAGATTTGAAACCAGAATTTGTAAACTCTTATGAAGGTGGTATCCAATTGGGTATGTTCAACGACAGGTTGAATTTTGAAGGTACTTATGCATACAGTATCTCCGATGGTCAGATCATCCCGATCTCCACTTCTTGGGCAACAGGTTATGATCGTGCTTACGTAAATGCTGGTACAGTAACCAATAATACCATCGAATTATCCTTGAGAGGAACACCGGTATTAACTAATGACTGGAAATGGGATATCGGTATGAACTTTACCCACTACGATAACAAGGTTACCGATCTTTACCAAGGTTTGGATGAGATCCCATTGGGAGGTTATGCAAACTCCGCATATGTTTATGCAGTGAAAGGTGAAGCGTATCCGGTAATCAAGACTACCGCTTACGAGCGCGACCCGCAAGGAAGAATTGTTGTCGATAAAGAAACAGGTTATCCTGTTCGTGCCGCAGCAATGAAAATTATGGGACAGACCAATGCGCCTAAAAACTTTGGTTTGAACACTTCAGTTCGTTATAAAGAATTAACGCTTGCCGCACAATTGGATTACCGTACCGGTAATGTATTCTACAACCGCGTAGGTAATACCAACAATTTCACCGGTTTATCATGGGAAAGTGCGCAGTATGACCGTCAGCCATTCGTGATTCCAAATTCTGTTTACCTAGAAAATGGTAATTACATCGAAAACACATCGATCAAAACCCAAGATGGCGGTTTTGAATATTGGTACAATCAACACAATACCATCCAAGAAAACTATGTTAAAGATGCTTCTTTCCTAAAACTAAGAGAGGTTTCATTAACCTATAGCTTGCCGTACAGATGGTTGGAAAACCAAAAAGTAGTTAAACGTGCTTCTATCGGTTTGGTTGGTCGTAACCTATTCATGTGGTTGCCAAAAGAAAATATCTACACCGATCCAGAATTCAGTTTCACGGATGGAAACAGTCAAGGTATTTCTGATATGATCAATCCTCCAACCAGGATTTATGGTTTTAATCTTAATATTACATTCTAAGAACAATGAAAAAGATTTTCAAATATATAGCTGGTATTGCAATTGCATCGACCGTTCTGGCAGGATGCGGAATGGGGTTTTTGGACATTAATGAAAATCCAAATAGACCCGTTACTGCAACACCTAACCTGATTTTAACATCGGGTTTAAATAGAACATCTGCCTTAGTTAGTACCACTTTAAATGAGATTGGATCGGTTTGGGCAGGGTATTGGGCTCCAGCAACCGATTATTTATGGTATATCAACAATAAGCAGTATAACGTAACGCCTAACTTCGGTACGGCAGTTTTTGAAACGTCATTTGATATCCTAAGTGATTTCCAAGCGGTTCAAGATGCTGCAGTAGCTGCAAACTTGAACTACTACCAAGGTATTGCAGGTATCATGAAGGCCTACCACTTCCAAAATTTAGTGGATGCCTATAATAATGTGCCATATACCGAAGCATTGAAAAACACGCAGAACATCCGTCCCAAATATGATGAAGGTCAGGCAATCTATGATGATTTGATCAAACAATTGGATGCAGCTATTGCGTTGATCAAATCTGCTCCTGAAACAGAAGCTAAACCTCAGGGAGAAGATATCTATTTTGCAGGAAACATGACCAACTGGATCAAGTTTGCCAATACGCTGAAATTACGTATCCTATTGCGTCAATCGGAAATACCTGGAAAAGACGCGACCATCAAAGCCGAGATTGCGAAAATCGTGTCAGAAGGTTCTGGTTTTAGTGATGCAGGAGTGTATGGTCAGCCGGGGTACACCTCTTCAGCAACTAAAATGAACCCATTTTGGGAAGGCTATTATGCCAATTCCGCTGGGTCGGCTACCAGTAACTATAAAGCGACTAGACCTACAAAATACATTGTCAACAATTATTTGTCAAATAATGACCCACGTATTGATCAAATGTACCTGAAGGTCTCTGGAGCATTTAAAGGTATTGAATTAGGAAGAAATACCGGAGACTCAGAAGCGGCTTTATATAAGTCATCAGTTACCTCTGCATTTCTTACCAATGGTGGGATACTAAAAAGCGCAACCCAAAAAGCAGTCATTATGTTGCCTTCTGAAAGTCTGTTCTTACAGGCTGAAGCAGTGGCAAGAGGATGGATGACAGGTGATGCTAAAGCATTGTACAACAAAGCCATTGAAGAATCCTTTGTTTTCTTAGGGGTGCCTGATGCAGCTGCAGCTGCTGCAACCTATGCTGGACAGGCAATCAATAAAGTAGGATATGATGCATCTACCAATAAAGTGGAAGCCATTATATACCAAAAATGGTTGGCATTGAACAGTGTCAGTGGTTGGGAAGCATGGACAGAATTTAGACGTACTAAATTCCCTACGGACAACCCGCTTTCGTTGAACGCTATTAAGCCTATCCATCCTAAAAGATTAGTTTACCCTTCTTCTGAATATGGTAGAAACGGGGATGAAGTAGAAAAACAAGGAGATATCGATACATTCACTTCCAAGATTTTCTGGGATACTAAATAGAGATAACTCTTGAAAATTAATGGATTAAGGCCGACAAGTTCAATTGTCGGCCTTTTTTGTAAATCCCCATTTTTAAATGAATATTTCCTGTCAAATTTTAAAATTTTCCAAATAATGCATAATTGTTACAATTACGATTTAATCCATTTTCTACAACCGTCTAATTGAGTTTATGAAAATCATTTTGTTGACGATATAAAATTCTGTGTTACATTATTTAGCTGTTTTAGAAGTTGTTTTTTTGAATAAGAATTGAATTAAAATTTTTCTAATATAACGTTATACGTTATTTAATACTTCTTGCATTAACACCATCCTATCCTTAAAAAATAATTCACGTTTTAATAATATTCAAGTAATATTCAATCCTCTGAAAAACAGAAAGATAATAGCTGATTTTATCCCACTTTTTAGTATTATGTTTATCATTTTTTGCCATTTTTTTATTAAATATAATCTGTACATTAAAAAAATTATAGAGCAAAATAAAATAGGTTGAATTAGCAACTTTTTAGAGGATAGTTTTATCAAGATTTGAATTAACAGCGCATTAATTTGTTGAATATTTAAACAAAGGCTATATTTGACAATTGTTTAACAAAATTTAACAGTCTCTGTTTTAAAATTTTTAATTATTAAAAAACTTTATGAAACACAAGTTACTCAGCTTAATTTTTGTGTTAACATGCCTTATTGGGTTGGCGTTTGCACAAAATCGTCAAGTGAGTGGTAAAGTGACATCTGAAGCAGATGGAACACCGCTTGGCGGAGTATCAGTAAATTTGGTCGGCACAAGTACGGCTACACAAACTGATGCCTCAGGAAACTACAGCATTTTTGTTGGGGAAAATGCTACACTTAACTTTTCGTATGTTGGTTACACCAGCAAACGTGTTGCGGTAGGTACTCAAACTACCATTAACGTTTCTTTGACAGGTTCAGACCAAGAATTGGACGAAATTTTGGTTGTAGCTTATGGTACAGCTAAGAAATCATCATTTACAGGATCTGCTTCAACCGTTAAGTCAGATGTAATCGAAAACCGTTCCATCTCGAGTATTACAAAAGCATTAGATGGTGCAGCTCCAGGTGTGGTTTCTACCTTAGGTACTGGCCAGCCAGGTTCAAATGCAACAGTGCGAGTTCGTGGTTTCGGATCAATCAATGCTTCTTCGAATCCTCTATATGTTGTTGATGGTATTCCTTTCGATGGCGATTTGAACTCCATCAACCCTAATGATGTGGAAAGTTTAACCATCTTGAAAGATGCAGCAGCATCTACTCTTTATGGTTCTAGAGCAGCGAATGGGGTGGTGATGATCACTACAAAATCTGGTAAGAATACGAATGGTAAAATCAACATTAACTTCAAAGCTAATGTAGGTGTAAATTCTAGAGCAGTTGGAAGATATGATGTGATGAATTCACAAGAATATCTTGAAACTGTATTCCAATCCTATAAAAACCGTGAAATCTTTTTGTTAGGCGTTCCTGAATCTGAAGCGGGACAAAATGCGGTAAACAAAATGAAAGGTACTGTAGATCCAATTTTTGGTCTTAACGAGCAATATAACCCATATAATGTTCCTGTTGATCAATTATTCGATCTAGCTACTGGAAAAATCAACCCTAATGCTTCTTTGAAATGGGAAGATAACTGGTTAGACGAGGTGATGGCAAACAATCCTGTTCGTCAAGAATATCAATTTGATGCTTCTGGTGGTTCCGATAAGTTTAAAGCTATGGCATCTATGAACTACTTGAAAGACCAAGGCTTATTGAAAACTACGGCTTTTGATCGTTATTCTGGTCGCTTGAACAACGAATTCACACCTGTTGATTGGTTTAAAGCTTCTTTGAGTGGTAATTTCTCCAAAACATCATCAAATATGTTGAATGCTACAGGTTCATCAACTTCGAACGTATGGTATTCTGCTGAGCAAATGGCTCCAATCTATCCGATCTGGGAACGTGATGCTGATGGTGGATATGTTTTGGATGCAGATGGTGAGCGTTTATTTGATTATGGCCCGAACCGTGCTTCAGGAGCGCAACAAAAATTCAATTCCATCGCCGTATTATACGATGATAGATATTTTGACTTCCGCGATAATGCCGGAGTTCGTAGTACCATCGAATTCAATACAAGAGATGAAAAATATGGTGCTTTCCAAGGTTTTGCTTTAGCATTCAACCTAGGAACTGACTATGTTTCTAATGCATATACCTATTATTACAACCCGTATTTCGGTAATGCGGCAGGATCTGGACGTTTGAATAAGGAATGGACTAAAACATTCTCTTATACTTTCAACCAGTTATTGACGTATAACCGTTCTTTCGGACTACATAACGTGGATGCCTTGATTGGACATGAAAGCTATGCTTTTAAATTCAATTTATTATCTGGTCAAAAAACAGGTTTCCCTTTTGGTGGAATCTTTGAATTGGCTCCAGGTTCTTCTATTACAGGATCTGACTCTTACGAGAATAACGAAACGCTTGAGTCTTATTTCTCCAGAGTACAATACGATTATAACAACAAATACTTCCTTTCTGGTAGTTTCCGTACAGATGGTTCTTCTCGTTTCCATGAAGATATCAGATGGGGTAACTTCTGGTCATTAGGAGGTGCTTGGAAAATTTCTGAAGAAGAATTCCTTCAAGGAAATGATTGGATCAACAGCTTAACCCTTAAGAGTAGCTATGGTGAGCAAGGTAACAATGGTTTGTTAACCGCATCTGGATCTCAAGCATATTATGCTTGGCAAGCTTTCTACGACCTAACTTACAACAATGGTAACAGCAATGGTGCTGGGGTGGTGTCCGTAGAAAACAAGAAAACTTCTTGGGAGAAAAACAGAAACTTTAACGTAGGTTTTGATGGACGTTTCTTAAACGACCGTTTAACCGTGACTTTCGATTGGTTCTCCAGAAAAACTTCCGATATGTTATTAAACCGTCCATTAGCCCTTTCTTTAGGATTTGATGGTTATTTTGATAATATCGGTGATATGGAAAACAAAGGTTTTGACTTATCGATCGGATATGATATTTTGAAAGACAATGGCGTGTTGTGGAATGTGACTGCAATGGGTTCAAAAATCAATAACAAAGTCATCAAATTAACGGATGAAAATAAAGAGATCATCGGTGGTTCTTCTATTATTCGTGAAGGTGAAGCGATCAACTCATTCTATATGGCTAGAAGTGCAGGGGTTGATCCAGCAACAGGTAGCCAATTATACTGGGTATACGACAATAAAGCTGACGAAACAGACTTAAGCAAACACTACATCTCTAGTGATAAAAGCAAAGCTGCAGCAAGCCGTATCATCCAAGGTAACCGTATTCCGAAAATCAGTGGTTCATTGTCAACCAATGTAGCTTACAAAAACTTTGATTTCTCCATGATGACTACCTATTCAATTGGTGGTAAAATCTACGATGTAATCGGTTACAACTACTACAACCCATTGTATATTGGTAACAATTTCTCTCGTGAGATCTTGAGAGCTTGGAAACAACCAGGAGATATCACAGATGTTCCTCGTGTACAAAAAGAAGATACGCATACATTAACTGACAGAGCGTTGGTAGATGCATCTTATTTTGCTATCAAAAACATTTCTATCGGTTATACTTTTGGATTTGAACGTTTCGGTCTGAAATCATTGAGAGTATTCGCACAAGGTGATAACTTGGCCATCTTCTCAGCACGTAAAGGTCTGAATCCACAATACAACTTTACTGGTACAACAGATTATTCTTATTCACCGAATAAAACAATTGCTGCCGGAGTAAATGTTAAATTTTAATATTTAATTGAAGATAATCATGAAAAAATTAATATATGCTTCTATTATTTCTTTAGCATTAGGTATGACCTCATGTAAAAAGGATTTCTTAGAAACAAGCCCTACCGATAGAATTGATGCGCCAACCATGTTGGAAAATGCTGATGGTGCACAAGTTGCCATGAACGGTATCTATCGTATGTTATACCTTAGTGGTTGGTCTACTGGTAATACAGACCAGAACTTTGGTATCATGTCTACCAAATTGTATACTTCCCTAATGGGAGAGGATATGGTTCAGGACGCGCAAGGAAACGGATGGTTCTATTTTGACTATAAATTCGATGTTCGTAGTCGTTACACAGCTACTACTTGGAGATCGTATGCAACTTGGAACTTCTATTACACCTTGATCAGTAATGCGAACTATATCCTAGCAGCGGAAACTACCGTAACAGGTGATGCTGATAAAATTGAGAATGTAATGGCTCAAGCACGTGCCATTCGTGCGTACGCTTATTTCCAATTGATCCAAGCATTCCAACAGACTTACAAAGGCCATGAATCTGCTCCAGGTGTACCTTTGTATACTGAACCTACTACTTCTTCTTCTCAAGGAGCTGGTAGAGGTACCGTGGAAGAAGTTTACACGCAAATCAATAAAGATTTGGATGATGCCATTACCGCTTTCGCGAAGAATAAAGGATTGCAGTTGCAAAAAACCAATATCGATTATTATTTAGCTAATGCGATCAAAGCAAATGTTTCTTTGGTTCAGAACAAATGGGATGATGCAGCTAAATACGCTGAGGAAGCTTTAACAAAACCAGGTTTGGCGATGATCTCTGGTGATGAACTATTATCAGGTTTCAATAATACCGGTTTGAAAAATGTACTTTGGGGCGCTGAAATCATTGCGGATCAAGCAACTGTCTATGCTTCATTTTTCTCTCATATGGATGCTTCTGCAGATCGATATGCAGCATCTTCACGTAAATGTATTTACAACTGGTTGTATGATCAGATCCCTGCTTCCGATATTCGTAAGCAATGGTGGAATAATCAAACTGATGGAGGTGAGGCAGAAACAAAACCTTATAACCAAGTAAAATTCAGATATGCTGATAAAGCGTCTGATTTGGGAGATTATATCTTCATGCGTGCAGAAGAAATGCAATTGGTAAAAGCAGAGGCTTTAGCAAATGCTGGACGTTTAGCGGAAGCAAAAACAGCGCTTGAGGATTTGTTGAAACTAAGAAACCCATCTGGTTACCAAGCTATGTTAGCGAATGTGACCATGTCTAAAGACTTGACCATGGGATCTATCGGAGCTCCAAGAACGTTGATGGACCACATTATTCTTCAAAGACGTATTGAACTTTGGGGTGAAGCAGAACGTGCATTCGATATCTTACGTTTAAAAACTGGATTTGATAGAAAAGCAGGAAATACCAACCACTCTTTCTTCGTAAACTGGAATACATTAGAACCAGCGAACAAAGAAATGATCTTGACCATTCCGCAAAAGGAATTTGATGGTAATAAAAGTTTGGATGCTACAAAGGATCAAAACCCAATGTAATTATATAATTTGAATAAAATGAAAAAGAATATATTAAACGCTTTAGGGGTCTTTGCTCTTGTGTTAAGCATGACTTCTTGTGACAAAACAGAGGGACCTTTGTACCAAGGACCGGAAGACAAAATCAGCTTCATGAGTGGTACTACAAGTCTTGCAATGGAATCTGGTGTGTTGGAAATCCCTGTTGGTCGTACTTCAACAGCTGGCGACCTTTCTGTTCCTGTTACCCTTACAGCAACTGGAGCAGGATATACGGACGTGTTCCAAGTGGCTGGTCCAGTTGAATTCAAAGCAGGTGAAGGTAAAGCTTATGCTAAAATCAATTACGGAGATTTCTCTAAAATTGACCCTAGTACCCTATCTGTTTCTGCAGTAGGAACGGATGTTAGGGCTGGTTTGGCTTTCCCGATCTCTCTTAATATTGATGATAAAAACATCAGCTATAGCAATATCAAGAAAATCAATATCAATGCTTCCAATATTTTGACTTTTGAAGATTTAGGTACTACTAAATTGGATTCTAAAGGAGGATGGGAAGGCGCTGTATTGGATGTTAAGATTCAAAAAGCACAAGGTGCGAATGTGTATAAAGTGGTGAACCCATTTGGTGGTGGTAGCTTTGCATTCATGATTAAATCCGACGGTAAAACCTTGACTTTCCCTAACCAAGTTATCTATAACCATCCTGATTATGGACCGGTTTCTATGACGAATGTTACAGGTACGGTATCTGGAAAAACAGTTACTATTAATGTTGCTGGTTACAATGTATCTGCTGGATCCTTTGGTTCTGGTGTGGAAATATTAACATTACCATAAAGAAAAACTAATAATAGTTTGAGTTTAAAATAAGAAGAGGCTGTCTAAAAAGGTCTCTTAAAAGAGAACCCCGTCATTAAAAAATGGCGGGGTTTTTCTGTTTTTTGTCCTCAAGACTTTGTATCTTAAGGTGCAACCAAAAAACAATATGGCAAACATACAATTCAAAGCGCTTCCATCCAATAGTCCTAGTCTTTTTCCTGAGAATATTTTAGACCGTATCTCCTTGAACCATCCGGTTCGTTTGGTGAGCCAGGTTGTTGACCAGTTGGATCTGGAACATATCATCCGTCAGTATAAAGGAGGGGGAACGACCAGTTTCCATCCCAGGATGCTCATTAAGGTACTGTTCTACGCGTATCTGAGCAATATCTATTCTTGCCGCAAGATCGAGCGCGCCCTGCATGAGAACATCCATTTCATGTGGCTTTCGGGCAACAGTACACCGGATTACCGTACGATCAATTATTTCAGGGGAAAGCGTCTTAAGGGACAGATACAGGAGCTGTTTGCCAGTATCGTTCGGATGCTGCATGATATGGAGTATGTCAGCCTGAAAGTCCAGTATGTAGATGGTACCAAGATCGAATCGGCCGCCGGTCGTTATACGTTCGTTTGGAAGAGATCGATCGAGAAGAACAAGATAAAGCTGGAGGCGAACATCGCTTCGGTCCTTTCGGATATCGATGCACAGATCAGCCAGGACCAATCTTCATTAGGGGATCAGCAGGTCGGCAGGGCCATCGATAGTGCCCAGCTGAGGGAAAAGATCAAATCGATCAATGCCAAGCTCAAAGGAGTGGATAGATCTACCGATAGGCAGCTGAGGAAGCTTGAAGACGACTATCTGCCCCGACTAGAGAAATATGAGGAGCAACTGGAAGTACTGGGAGATCGCAATAGTTATAGCAAGACCGATACCGATGCCGTGTTTATGCGGATGAAAGAGGACCACATGAAAAATGGCCAGCTTAAACCGGCCTACAATACCCAGATCAGCACCGAAGAGCAGTTCATCACCCATTATAGCATCCATCAAACGGCCGYAGATACCACAACCCTGCCCGAACACC